>NZ_JAAOQS010000100.1:0-32592 GCF_011603105.1 Rhodococcus sp. A14
CCTCAACCTTCAACTCCTCCAACACCGGCGGCTGGAAATGCGGATCCCCCGACTCCCGCATCTGCTCCTCATACACCGCCTCCGCCGGATACACATGCGAATCCATGAACTCCAGCAGATCGATCTGCAACTGCTGGGCGCGATCCGAGATGTCAAACAGGGACATGGGAACTCCTGACGGGTAGTGAGGGAAACGTGGGTGTGCGCTTGTCGAGGTGACTCTGTACGCCCTCGACGAGATCGGCCCCGCGGAACGCCTGCAACATCAGGCCTTCCGCTCGGGCCACGGACTCGGCGTAGGTGCCGTCCGCATCGTTCTGTAATTGGTCCTTGATGACGGCCATCGACGTCGGGGAGCAGTGCGTCGCCAGCTGTTCGGCATAGGCGACCGCGGCGTCGACGACCGAACCGTCCGGCACGAGGTGGTCGACGAGTCCGATGCGCAACGCCTCCTCGGCATCGACCATGCGGCTCGACAGCAGCAGGTCGGTGGCGCGGCTGCGTCCCACGAGCCGGGGCAGCAGCCAGGAGATGCCGTATTCGGCGATCAGTCCCCGCTTGGCGAAGGCGGTCGTGAACCGGGCGGACGCCGAGGCGAACCGGACGTCGCAGTAGAGGGCTTCCACCATTCCGAGACCGGCGGCGACCCCGTTGATCGCCCCGATCAGCGGTTTGCGCAGTGTTGCGGGAAGATCGCGGGGGCGCGGCCGGAGGAGGTCCGCTTCGGAGACGTCACCGACGGCCTGCAGGCGTCCGAGGTCGGCGCCGGCGCAGAACCCGCGCCCGGCTCCGGTCACGACGATCGCGCGGACGTCCGGGTCGTCCTCGGCGTCGCCGAGCAGCGTGAAGTACCGGTCCTCGAGGTCGTCGGTCCAGGCGTTCAGCTTGTCCGGCCGGTTGAACGTCAGCACCAGGACCGGTCCGCGCCGCTCGGCGAGGACCAGGTCTGCGTGCTCGGGGGTCACGCGTGCTCCAGCAGCGAACTCTGGTAGCGGCGCATCCCGCGCAGCCAGCGGTCGTAGTCGGATCCCTTCTGCCGGTACATGGTGAGGACGCTCTCGTGGGGCAGGATCAGGAACGTCTCCCGGTCCACGGCGTCGAGCACGATGTCGGCGACCTGCTCGGGCTGCAGCACGTCGCCTGCCGAGACGACGGCGCGGGTGGCCGCGACGCCGAGTGGATCACCCGAGTTCTCGCCGGAGCGCATCAACTTCGTCTCGACGCCCATCGGACAGAGGCAGCTGACGCGAACTCCGTTGTCCCCATACGTGACCGACAGCCATTCGGAGAACGCGACGGCCGCGTGCTTGGTGACCGCGTAGGTGGCCGAACCGATTTGAGTGAGGAGCCCGGCCGCGGACGCGGTCGACACGAAGTACCCCTCGCCCCGCTCGACCCACTTCGGCACGAGTTGCCGGGCGGCGCGGATGTGGGCGCGGACGTTGACGTCGATCGCGAGATCCCAGCCGGCGTCGTCGGCATCGAGGCCGGGCGCTCCCGCGATGCCGGCGTTGGCGAAGTAGAGATCGACCGGGCCGAACTCGGTCTCCGCGCGATCGATGATGCGGCGGATCTGATCGGCGTCCGCGACGTCGGCGCCTTCGGCGACGGCCGTTCCGGGGTGACGTGCGTTGATTCCGTCCGCAACCGCGGCGGCGGCGTTCGGGTCGAGATCGGCGACCAGCACCTTGGCGCCCTGGTCGGCGAGACGGTCCGCGATCGCCCCGCCGATTCCGCCTCCACCGCCGGTCACGATGGCGACCTTCTGTGCAACCTTCACGAGGTGTCCTCTCCTTCGCCGTGCGTTGTGACTCGCGTCTCTCTTTTGTATAGTTGAATCCGTCGTCAAGTTCAAGTGTCGGAGTTCGGCGAACACCTCGAAGTTCGATGCAGCCAACGTGACACATCCAGGCCCCGCACCACCCGGAATTGAGGGAGACAGATGACCGACACCACCGCACTGCCCGTTCGCCCCGCGAGCTTCGACGAGCTCACGGCGTTGATCGGCAAGGAGCTGGGCCCCACCGACTGGCACGACGTCACCCAGGAACGAGTCAACGCCTTCGCCGACGCGACCGGCGACCACCAGTGGATCCACATCGATCCCGAGCGCGCCGCCGCCAGCCCACTCGGCGGCACCATCGCGCACGGGCTGTACAGCCTGTCTCTCGGACCGGCACTGTCGGCGACCCTGCTGCGGTTCGACGGTTTCGCCCACAGCCTGAACTACGGCTACAACAAGGTCCGTTTCCCCGCGCCGGTGCCGGTGGGTTCACGCATCCGGATGCGCGCCACCGTGCAGTCCGCGGAACAGGTCGGGGGCGGCATCCAGGTGACGATGAGTCAGATCGTCGAGCGTGAGGGCTCCGACAAGCCGGTGGTCGTGTCCGAGTCCGTCGCCCGCGTCGTAGAGGCCGGATAACCGCCCGTGCCGTCGAGGCCGGAAAACCCTGTACCGCGTCGGAGGTTGACGACATGGCAAATGTGATCGATCCGGTGTCCCGCCACGCGGACGCCACTCCCGGCAACATCGCACTACGGGGTGCGGACAGCACCCTGACCTACGGACAGTTGCGCGACGCGAGCACCCGATATGCGGGAGCACTCACCGAAGCGGGCCTGTCCCCCGGCGACAGAATTCTCCTGGCCGCACCCTCCGTGCCCGAGTTCGTGGTGGCGTATCTGGGAATTCAGGCGGCGGGGTGCGTCGTGGTCCCGGTGAACACGATGTCCACCCGGCCCGAGACCGAGTACGTTCTCACCGACGCCGGCGCCGCGCTCGCCGTCGTGTGGCACGAACTCGGCCCCGCGATCGGCGACGCCGCGTCCGCGTTGGACATCCCCGTCTGGACGCTCGCACCCGACGCCGCGGCATCGGACGCCGAGCCGGTTCCCGTCGCCGAGCGGGACCGCGACGACACCGCCGCCATCCTCTACACGTCCGGCACCACCGGGCGGCCGAAGGGCGCGGAGCTGACGGTCGGGAACCTGCTGTCCGGAGGTGAGATCGGCGCCGAATGCAGTCGCGGTTCGACCGACGACCGGACGGGCACGGGGCTTCCGCTGTTCCACGTCTTCGGCCAGGCCTCGGTCATGATGGCGACGTTCACGGGCGGCGGGTCGCTGTCGCTGCTGGCCCGGTTCGACCCGGCCGCGATGCTCGCTCTCCTCCGACGCGACCGCCTCACGATCATGGCCGGGGTGCCGACGATGTGGAACGCGATGCTCCACGCCGCGGACGGCGCCGACTCGCAGGACTTCACGCAACTGCGCATTGCCATCTCCGGGGGCGCGTCGCTGCCGGGCGAAGTGGCCCGCGAATTCGAGTCCCGCTTCGGGTGCACCATCCTCGAGGGATACGGGCTCACCGAGACCACCGCGTTCGGCACGTTCAACGACATCGACCGCGGCGGAAAGATCGGCTTCACCGGACGCGCGGTTCCCCGGCTGGAGGTCCAGGTGCGGGACCACGACAACACCGCCTGCCCTCCCGGCAGCGTCGGCGAGGTGTTCGTGAAGGGGGCGACCGTGATGAAGGGTTACTGGAACCGGCCGTCCGACACCGCGGCCGTCCTGGACTCGGACGGCTGGCTGCGCACGGGGGATCTGGGCGAGATCGATGCGGACGGGGATCTGCGCATCGTCGACCGGGTCAAGGACCTCATCATCCGCGGCGGCTACAACGTGTACCCGAGCGAAGTCGAGGAGGTGTTGTACACACATCCCGACATCCTCGAGGCCGCCGTCGTGGGTGTTCCCGACGATCACTACGGCGAGGAGGTGGCCGCGGTCGTGGCCACCGTCCCCGGTTCCGGTCTGGACGGCGGCGAACTGACCAGCTGGGCGCGGGAACGACTGTCCGCATACAAGATTCCCCGGATCGTCGCGATCGTCGATTCCCTCCCGAAGGGGTCGACCGGAAAGATCCTCAAGCGGTCGATCGACCGGACCGCACTGAAGAACGACGCACTGACCGCAGAGGTACCCGAAAGGTGAACACCGTGACATCCGTGAACAGGCAGGTCCGACTGGCGAAGCGTCCGGTCGGCCGTCCCGACGACTCCACCTGGGAGATCACGTCGGAACCGATCCCCGAACCCGCGGACGGCGAATTCACCGTGAAGGTGGACTACGTGTCCCTCGATCCCGCGATGCGCGGGTGGCTCGACGACGTGAAGTCGTACGTGCCGCCGGTGGCGATCGGTGAGGTGATGCGCACCCACGCCGTCGGCCGGGTGGTGGCGTCGAAGAACGCGAAGTTCCCGGAGGGACAGCTCGTCTCCGGACAGTTCGGCGTGCAGGAGTTCGCGCTCTCCGACGGCCGCGGCGCACTCGCCGTCGACGAGTCGCTCGCCCCGGCGCCGACGTGGCTGGGCGCGCTCGGGTTCCCGGGGATGACCGCCTACTTCGGCCTCACCGACATCGGCAAGCTGGAGAAGGGCGACACCGTGCTCATCTCGGGGGCGGCCGGAGCGGTCGGGAGTATCGCCGGGCAGATCGCGAAGTTGAAGGGCGCCACGGTGATCGGCATCGCCGGCGGCCCGGAGAAGTGCGCGTGGCTGACGGAGGAGCTGGGTTTCGACGCGGCGATCGACTACAAGTCCGAATCGGTCGGCAAGGCCCTGCGCGCCGCCGCACCGGACGGAATCGACATCTACTTCGACAACGTCGGCGGCGAGATCCTCGACGCCGCACTGGCCCGGCTCCGCAAGAACGCCCGGGTCGCGCTGTGCGGCGCGATCTCCGGATACAACGCCACCGACCCGCAGCCCGGCCCGTCCCGGTACCTGTCGCTACTGGTCAACCGGGCGTCGATGACGGGGTTCATCGTGTTCGACTACCTCGACCGGTTCCCCGAGGGCATGGACGCGATGTCGGAGTGGATCCGCGCCGGCGAGATCGTGACCCGCGAACAGGTCGAGACCGGGGGCGTCGAGGCCTTCGGCCGCACACTCAATCTGCTGTTCGACGGCGCCAACACCGGCAAGCTCGTGCTGGAGATCGGCAACCACTGACAGCACGCTCGGAGGGCTCGTCGCGGCCGTCACCGTACTACGGTGGCGGCCGTACCCGTGCGACGACGAGATGACGAGGTAGGCCATGCGCGCGATCACCATTTCACGTTTCGGCGAAGTAGACGTCCTCGAGACGGCCGAGCTCGCCGTTCCGGAGCCGGGGCCCGGCCAGGTGAGTATCGACGTCTCGCACGCCGCGGTCGGGTTGGCGGACGTCCTCATGCGTCGTGGTGAGTTCGGCGGGACACCACCGATCGTGCCCGGCCTCGAGGTGGCGGGAACAGTGCGGGAAGTCGGTGCCGGCGTGCATCATCTGCGGGCCGGCCAGCCTGTCGTGACGCTCTCTCGCCCGACCGCGGGCGGCTATGCGGAGGTATCGGTGGCCGATGCGGCCATCACGATCCCGCTCGATTCCGTGGACCCTCGCCTCGATCCGGCCGAGGCGGTGGCGCTGGTCCCGAACACCACTACGGCGCTGCTGTCGCTGGAACTCGCGGGCAATGTCGGTCCGGGAAGCCAGGTGCTGATCCACGGCGCCGCAGGAGCCCTGTCGGGCATCACCGCGCAGGTGGCCCGTCGGCTCGGCGCCGCGCAGGTGCTGGGCACGGTTCGGTCTGCCCGACGTGCCGCGGAGGCCGAGCGGTACGGATACGACCTGGTGGTGTCGAGCAACGGATTTCGCAGCGCCCTGTCGGACGCGGGCATCGATTCGGTGGACGTCGTCGTGGACCCGGTCGGCGGCCGGTTGCGTGCCGAGAGCCTCGAGGTGCTCGCGCCGCTGGGCCGGCTTCTCGCCGTGGGCAATGCGAGCGGAGAGGACGACGTGCGAGTTGGTGCCAACGAGTTGTGGCTCGCCAACCGCGCCGTCCTGGGTTTCAACGTCGGCGGACTGCTGATGCAGGATCCGACCGCCGCGGAGGCCGCCGCGCGCCGCGCGATCGAGTGGGTGGCCGCGGGCACGGTGAGCATGCCGCACACCACGCTGCCGCTGGCGCAGGCCGCCGAGGCGCACCGCCTGCTCGAATCCGGGGACTGCGAAGGCCGGATCGTGCTGACGGTGCCGAACTGACGGCTGTGGGGTGGCTGGGTCCCAGCCACCCCACGTCGCCTTGTAGTGCCGGTCAGTAGAACTGGGCGCCGGGTACGGCGGTGGGATCGTTCCGCACCTCGGCGGTGTTGGTCTCGCGGAGCTTCCACGCGCAGAGGAACGTGACCAGCCCCATCAGTGCGACGAAGACGGCGACGAACGTGGTGGTTCCGGTCTTGGCGATCAGCGCGGTCATGATGAACGGAGTGCCGCCGCTGACCGTGATCGCCGCCAGCTGGTACGCGAGGGAGGCCGCCGAGTACCGGACGTTGGGAGCGAACAGTTCACCCATGTACGCGGCGATCGGCCCGTATGTCATGGACTGGAAGACGCTGCCGACCGTGACGGCGATGAAGAACAGCAGCAGGTTCCGGGTGTTGATCAGCCAGAAGTACGGGAACGCCCACACGATGATCATCGCCGCGCCGATCAGGATCATCGGCCGACGCCCGATCTTGTCGGACATGTGCCCGGACCACAGCACGACACCGACCGTGAGCCCGGCGCTGAGCAGCGAGATCGCGAGCAGGTCGTTGCGCTCGAGCCCCAGTTCCGCGGTGCCGTAGCTGAGCACACCGGCGATGGAGATGTAGAACAGGGAGTTGGTGGCCGCGAGCAGGCCGCAGCCGAGCAGGATCTTGCGCCAGTGTTCCTTGATCGCCTCCGTCAGCGGTGCGCGGACGACGGTCTTGTTCTTCTTCTGCGCCTCCTCCTGCAGGTCCCGGAATTCGGGGGTGTCCTCGACCTTGGTCTGGATGTAGAGCACGACCGGGAACAGCAGTGCGCTCGCGAAGAACGGGATCCGCCAGCCCCAGCTGAGGAACGCCTCGTTCGAGATCGCCGCGGTGGCGCCGAGGAACACCAGGTTGCCGAGCAGGACGCCGAAGGAGACGCCCATCTGGCCGAAGGTCCCGGAGAATCCCCTGCGCTTCGGGCTCGCCGATTCGGTCAGCAGCAGGACGATCCCACCCCATTGACCACCGCACGCCAGGCCCTGGACGAACCGCAGGACCACCAGCAGGATCGGGGCCGCGACACCGATGGTCGCGGCGCCCGGAAGGCAGCCGATGAGGAATGTCGCCAGTCCCATGAACAGCAGGCAGGTGACGACGGCCGGCTTGCGGCCGTACTTGTCGCCGAAGTGGCCGGCGACGAGGCCGCCGAGTGGGCGTGCGACGAAGCCCGCCCAGAACGTGCTGAACGAGAGCAGGGTGCCCATCAACGCCGACGAGTCGGGGAAGAAGACGTGGGGAAAGACCAGTGCCGCAGCGGTTCCGTACAGGAAGAAGTCGTACCACTCGATCGAACTGCCGACGAGTCCCGCCGCAAGCAGTTTCCGATGCGCACGCTTGCGCGAGACGGCTGTGTCGCCGGCTGCGTCCTTACTCGGCTGCACCGCGGATGTAGTCATCCGATCACTCCTCGGGATAGGTCTTCGTATGGATGTGGGAAACAGATTTTTCAGAACATGACGCCAACTTCAAGTCAGTGAGCGCTTGCTTAGTGTGTTTGAATAGCTGTGTGATGTCAATCACTCGAGGGGATTGATCTTGCCGGATCCCGCCGATGCGGACGAAGCTCGATGCGGCGGAGAGGACCACCGATGACCGAACTGCGAGACGACGTGTCCGCGACCGAGGAGCCGAGCCCCGGTCCGCCGACATCCGAGGAACGCCTGCTCCGGGCGGCGACGACACTGTTCTCCGACAAGGGTTTCGAAGCCACCCGCACGAGGGACATCTCCACCATGGCCGGGATGAGCCCCTCCGCGATGTACGTGCACTTCCCGTCCAAGGAAGATCTGCTGTTCCAGCTCGTCCGCCGGTCGAACGAGCGCGCGCTCGCGCTGGTGCTGAAGGCCGTGGCGCCGTTCACCGACCCCATCGACCGCGTCCGGGCACTGGTCCGCGAATTCAGCATCATGCACGCCCGGAACTTCCGCCGCGCGCGCATCGCCCAGTACGAGAGCAGGCATCTCGACCCCGAACACCACGAGGTGGTCGCCGAGACCCGGCTCCAGATCCGGCTCGCGGCAATTCGAGAGGTGCAGAACGGGATCGATCAGGGGGTGTTCCTGATCCCCGACCCCCGCGTCGCGGTTCTGGCGATCATGTCGCTCGCGGTGGACATCTGCCGGTGGTACAGCCCCGACGGCGAATTCACGCCGGAGGAACTGGGCGACATCAACGCCGACCTCGTTCTGCGCATCCTCCACGCACCCGGCTACTGACGGTCCTCACACGCGGTCGGGGACGCGCAGCGCGTTCGTCCACATCCGCGCGAGTCCGGCGGTCAACTGCTCGAACGTGAGCGATCGCCGCTCGCTCGGCGGTCCGACGAAATAGCTGTAGGCCATCCTTCCGACCATGGCGGACAACGCCTTCGACGTCAGCATCGGGTCGAGCGAGGCGTCGGCGAGACCGCGGTCCTGCAGGTCGGCGATCGCCCGCGCGTTGCGCCGGTAGAACGTCTCGTCCCGCGAGCGTTCCAGTTCGCGGAATGCGGGGTCGACGTGCGCGACCTGCTCGAGCAGGGCCAGCAGTCGCGCGTTCCGGCGGCACGCGTGCAGGTAGGCGCGGATGCTCGCCTCCACGACCGCGTGCACGTCGCCTTCGTCCGCGACCCGTCCCATGCCCGGATGCAGCAGGTCGTTCTGCGTCACCTCGACGACCGCCGCGAACGCCTCCTCCTTGTTGGTGAAGTAGGTGTAGAACGATCCGGTCGAGAGTCCGGCCTCCTTGCTGATGTCGACGAGACGGGCGTCGAGGTACCCCTCGCGCTCGAACACCACCCGGGCCGCGGCGACGAGACGATCGCGGGTGCGGACGCCCCGGGCCGTGACCGGTGGTGTGGGTGCAATTCGCGGGCGCGACATGTCAGTAGGGGTCGACGTTCTCGAAGTATCGCCGAGGCACCTCGACCAGCATCTCGGTGATCATCTTCTCGGTCACACCCCGCTCGCGGACGTAGGGCAGCACGTCGTTCTCGATGTGCAGGTAGTGCCACTGCGGGAGTGCGGCCATCAGGTTGGGGTCGATCCAGTCGATGTAGCAGGAGGCGTCCTGCGACAGCACCATCTGCCCCGCGAATCCCCGGCGGCACATCTCGACGAGCGTGTCGGCGCGGGCTTCGAACGTCGTCTCGAGGTTGATCCCGAACCGGTCCATTCCGAGGACGAAGCCGGCCTCGGCGAGGCTGGTCAGATGCTCGATGTCGGTGCTGTCTCCGCTGTGGCCGAGGACGATCCGGTCCGGCCGCACCCCCTCCTCGTCGCACATCACGCGTGTGACGTGCAATCCGGCCTCGCTGCCGGGGTGAGTGTGCACGGTGATGGGCACGCCGGTGCGCCGATGCGCCTTCGCGACGGCCCGCATCACCCGCTCGACACCGGGCGTGGGCCCCTGGTGGTCGATCGCGCACTTGAGCAGTCCCGCGCGGACCCCGGTGTCGGCGATTCCCTCTTCGATGTCCTTCACGAACATGTCCACCATCGGGTCGGGGACCTCGGCTCCCACGATCGCGTCCAGCGCCGGACCGCGGTAGTGGAAGAAGAACGGCACGTCGTCGTAGGTGTACAGCCCTGTTGCGGCAACGATGTTCAGCTCGGGAAGCTGTTCCGCGACCCGCTGGATGCGCGGGATGTACCGGCCGAGCCCGACGGCGGTGGGGTCGACGATGGTCCGGACACCCTGCTCCGCCAGCGCGCGCAGCTTGGTGACCGCGTCGGCGACCCGCTCGTCTTCGCTCCCCCACTCGTCCGGGTAGTTCTGTTGCACGTCGGGCGTCAGCACGAACACGTGCTCGTGCATGTAGGTGCGTCCGAGTTCGGCGCTGTCGATCGGCCCGCGGACCGTGTTGACCTGGCTCATGCAGACTCGCCCTCTCCGGGTGTGACCGTCGTCATACTCCCGAGCTCAGCGTAGAACTAACTTGAACCTGACGTCAACATTTAGTCGGAGGTTAATGCACCCCGAGCGAGACGGAATCCGACGTCGTCGATGCGGTAGGTCGGGTGACTGCGCCTCCGCACGGAGGCTCGGCAACTCCAGTGCTCGTCGAACCACCCACCGCCGCGCAGGACCCGGTACGGGCCGTACACCTCGGGGTCGTACAGATCCCAGCACCACTCCCACACATTGCCCAGGGTGTCGTGCAGGCCCCATGCGTTCGGCTGCTTGCCGCCCACCTCCCGCGACCGGCCGTCGGAGTTGCCGCGGTACCACGCGATCGCGTCGAGCGGGCCGTACCGCGGACCCGTGGTGCCCGCCCGGCAGGCGCGTTCCCATTCGGCCTCGGCCGGAAGCCGGTACCCGTCGGCCACGGTGTCCCACACGACGTCGTCACCGGTCACGCGATAGGCAGCGGCGAGCCCGGCACGCTCCGACAGGGCGTTGCAGAACAGGATCGCGTCCCGCCACGACACTCCGTCGACCGGCAGCCGCGTTCCCCGCGTCGTGCCCGGCCACTCGCCGGTGATCGCGGCGTACTCCCCCTGCGTCACAGGATGGACGGCGATCTCGAAGGCACCCAGCTCCACGCTCCAGCTGCGGGTGGTTCGGCGATCCGACAGCGTGACCTGCCCCGCCGGGACGGCGATCATCGGGCCGCTATCCACCGCCGGCAGCAGCCTGGATCGGTGCCATGTCGAAGTAGTCGCGCCAGGTGGTGATCTTGCCGTCGGTGATCTCGAAGACGCCGACGACGGGCAGTTCGACGACGTTGCCGTTCAGCGTGAACACGTCGATCCGCTCGTTCATCACCACGCCGCTCGATTCCTCGGCGTTGGGGCTCTGCCCGCCGTCGGTGACCTGCCGGTGCACCCGGAAGTCGATGCCGCCGAAGGCCGCGATGAAGCCGGCGACGAACTCGCGGATCGCGTCACGCCCGATGACGGGTTCCATCGGAATGTTGTGGTAGACCGCGTCTTCCGCGAAATAGTCCGCGATCTTCGCCGGATCGGGCTCGATCCACTCGGCACAGAATTGGGTGACCAGTTGATCCGGGGTCATCGGTTCTCCCTTTCGATCGCGGACGGTTCGATGATGGCCATGACGGACTGGATCGCCCCGGCCGGGATGTCGAAATGTTCCGTGATCCGGACGGACGTCACCTCGGTGGGCGTAGCCCCGAGGTCGAGCACGAACCGGGCCACCACGTTGTCGCCCCACTCGTGGAAGGAGAGTTCGCGCACGGCCTGGATGGCCTGATACTGCAGGCCGTTTTCGAGTTCGTCCCGGATGAACGCCCCCGATTCGCCCGTGTGCTGCCCGTTCTCCACCCGCCAGGCGTTGTCCGCGAGACGCACCTTGGTGGCGTCGTGGCTGACCAGTGCATCGATGTAGGCCCTGGCCATCGCGACCCGGCCGCTGTCGGCCGTGTCGGTGGCGTGTGTCGCGATCGCGGCGAGCAGCGGCCGAGCCAGCTCCGGCCGGCAGATCAGGAGGTCCGGCAGGTACGGGTGGGATTCGTTGTAGTCCAACGGGGTTCCGTCGATCCGCGAGCAGTGCAGGCCCGCAGCCTCGGCGACGCCGACGGGTGCGGCCGAGTCCCATTCCCACTGACCGCCCGAGTGGATGTAGGCGTCCACGTCTCCGCGGAGCACCGCCATCGCCTTCGCTCCGGCCGAACCCATGGTGGTGACCTCGGCGCCGATCTCCGTCGCGACGGCGTCGACGAAGGCAGGCGGCCTGCTGGCGGATACGACGATCCGTGGTCGTGCCGGGAGTTGTTCGGTATGCACCGCATGGCTGTCGTCGTCACTGGCATACACGGCGCCCAGCGCCGGTTGCGCGACCGCTGCCGCCGTGATGCCCCGACCGCGTTCCCACAGCGCGACGTGCACGGCCCAGTCCGAGTGCCCGGGCAGTCCGTACTCCTTGGAACCGTCGAGCGGGTCGATGATCCACACCCGCGAACTCTCCAGCCGCGACCGGTCGTCGGCCGACTCCTCGGACAGGATCGCGTCGCCGGGTCGCTCCGCGGAGAGCTTGCCGAGAATGAACGCGTCGGCGGCGACGTCGCCCCGCCTGCCCAGTTCCCGTCCGTCCGCCGATCCGAGTCCCGCGGTGCGGATGTCCAGCAGCAGGGCACCGGCACCGGAGGCGATGTCGGCCGCGAGTCGTGCGTCAGTGATCACGTCTCAACAATTCCATAATTCTCTCGGCTTGTTCGGTCGGCGTGCCGTCTCCGGGCCGGAGGACGAGTTCGGCGTTCTCCGGGGCCTCGTACGGGTCGTCGACCCCGGTGAATCCGGTGATCTCCCCCGCGCGGGCTTTCGCGTACATGCCCTTGGGGTCCCGCGCTTCGCACTGTTCCACCGGCGTGTCGACGAACACCTCGACGAAGTCGAGCCCGGCGGCCCGGTGCTGCTCCCGGACGCGGTCCCGGTCGGCGCGGTACGGGCTGATCAGCGACGCGATCGCGACCACCCCGGAGTCGGCGAGCAGTTGCGCCACGGCGCCGACGCGGCGCACGTTCTCGGCGCGGTCCTCCGCACTGAAACCGAGGTCGGCGTTGAGACCGTGACGCAGGTTGTCGCCGTCCAGCCGGTAGGCGGGCACCCCGGCCGCGACCAGGCGCCGCTCGAGTTCCACCGCGACCGTCGACTTTCCCGACGCCGACAGTCCGGTCAGCCACACCGTGCGACCCCGTGTCGCCCGCTCGTCCCGCGAGACGGCCGCGGCGTGCCACACCACCTTGGATCGCGACAGTGTCGGCCCGGTGATCATGCCGGCGGCGACGGTGTTGTGGGTGGACTCGTCGACGAGGATGAAACTGCCCGTCACGTGGTTGCGGCGGTACGGGTCGAACATCAGCGGCTGCGACGTCCTCAACTGGATACGGCCGATCTCGTTGAGCGAGAGCGACTGTGCGGACTCGTCGCGGTGCAGGGTGTTCACGTCGAGGCGGTAGTCGAGCCGCGCGACGGACGCCCTGGTGGCGCGGGTGGTGTGCAGCAGCGTGTACCGCGCATCCGGTGTCAGCGAGGACTGTTCGCTGAACCAGCAGACCATCGCGTCGAGTTCCTGCCCGACGAGCGGACGGTTGTTGGGGCGGCACAGCACATCTCCGCGGCTCACGTCCAGTTGGTCGGCGAGCTGCACGCACACCGCCGACGGTGCGAACGCCTCGTCGAGACGGGTTCCGCCGGGACCCCAGATGGCGCTGACGGTGGAGGTGAATCCGGACGGCAGTGCCACCACCTCGTCGCCCGGCTTGAACACGCCGCTGGCGACCGTGCCTGCGTACCCGCGGAAATCGTGCAGCGCGGAATCGGTCCGGCGCTGCGGCCGGACCACGTACTGCACCGGGAACCGCGCGTCGATGAGGTTGCGGTCGGAGGCCACGTGCACCTGCTCGAGGTAGTGCAGCAGCGACCCTCCCTCGTACCAGGGCATGTTGACGGTGCGTTGCGCGATGTTGTCGCCGCGCAGTGCCGACACCGGGATGAACGTGAGGTCGTGGACCTCGAGTTTGATCGCGAACTGCCGGAACTCCTCCTTGATCTCCTCGAACCGGTCCTCGGACCACCCGACGAGATCCATCTTGTTGACGCACAGAACCAGGTGCGGAATTCCGAGGAGGCTGGCGATGAACGCGTGGCGGCGCGTCTGCTCGAGGATCCCCTTGCGGGCGTCGACGAGAATCAGTGCCAGGTCGGCGGTCGACGCGCCGGTCACCATGTTCCGGGTGTACTGCTCGTGTCCCGGCGTGTCCGCGATGATGAACTTGCGGTGCGGTGTGGCGAAGTAGCGGTGCGCGACATCGATGGTGATGCCCTGCTCGCGTTCGGCGCGCAGACCGTCGGTGAGCAGCGCCAGGTCGGCGTGCTCGTCGCCCCGTTCGCGGCTGGTGCGTTCGACCGCCTCGAGCTGATCCTCGAAGATCGCCTTCGAGTCGTACAGCAGTCGGCCGATCAGGGTGGACTTGCCGTCGTCGACGCTGCCCGCGGTCGCGACCCGGAGTAGCTGCGGCATCAGAAGTACCCTTCCTTCTTGCGGTCTTCCATGCCGGCCTCGGAGATCCGGTCGTCGGCCCGGGTAGCGCCGCGCTCGGTCAGCCTGCTCGCGGCGACCTCGGTGACCACGGCCTCGGCGGTGGTTGCCGACGACTCGACGCAGCCCGTGCACGTGGCGTCGCCGACGGTCCGGAATCGGACGAGGGCCTCGTACGGCTCGTCTCCGGGGAGCAGGGTCAGGAACCGGGTGTGCGCCAACAGCATTCCGTCGCGGGGCACGACCTCCCTCCGGTGCGCGTAGTACAGGGGCGGCAGTTCGATCTTCTCCTCGCTGATGTACTGCCAGATGTCGAGTTCGGTCCAGTTGGACAGCGGGAACACCCGGATGTGCTCCCCCTTGCGGTGCCTGCCGTTGTAGAGGCTCCACAGCTCCGGGCGTTGCGCCCGCGGATCCCACTGCCCGAACTCGTCGCGGAAGCTGAACACCCGCTCCTTCGCGCGGGCCTTCTCCTCGTCGCGGCGGGCGCCGCCGAAGATGGCGTCGAAACCGTTGTCCCGGATCCCGCGCAGCAGCGCCGCGGTCTGGAGCCGGTTGCGGCTGGCCCGCGGACCCGTCTCCTCGCTGACGCGGCCTGCGTCGATGTCGTCCTGCACGCTGGACACCACCATCCGCAGGTCGAGGCGGTCGACGGTCCGGTCGCGGAACTCGATGACCTCGTCGAAGTTGTGGCCGGTGTCGACGTGCATGACGGCGAACGGGAGGGGTGCGGGCCAGAACGCCTTGGCGGCCACGTGGAGCATGACCACCGAGTCCTTGCCGCCGGAGAACAGCAGAACCGGACGCTCGAACGTGGCGGCCACTTCTCGGAAGATGTGCACGGCTTCGGCTTCGAGTGCGCCGAGGTGGGACAACTCGTACACGGGCGGTGCGGTCATGGGCGACTCCTCGTCGCGAGTGCCTTACCGGCAACTGGTCCATATTTGGACCAGCTCGGTCGAAAATGATTGCACCTCCGAGAATAGAACGTGTTTCAGATTGCGGTCAATGCCCGTTCGTCACCGTGGCCGGCGGCCGCCCACCTCCACCGTGATCGCGTCCGCGGCCGCGGCGAGAGCCTTGCCCCGCCGCGCGATGTCGGACGGCGCGAGTTCGGTGCCCACATAGAGCGTCAGGACCATGGCCTGATGCCCCTCGGCGTCGTACGTCGGCGCGGCGATGAGGCTGACGGGATGCGGCGCGGCGGGGTCCGCGTGTTCGGCGTCCAGGTACACCCGCTCCCCGAGGCTGGACACCATCTCACCGAGCACGTCGCGCAACTCCGGCGGCAGGTCGTGCGCGGCGACCCCGGCCATGAGCGTGTGCAGGCGCTGGCCGACCGGAGTGAGCGTCTCCACGAGATACCCGGTGCGGGAGCACTCGTCCACCACGGTGCGCAACCGGTCGCGGTCGAGGCGCACCGGCAGGGTCGGCTCCCGGCGCAACCACGACTGCAGCGCGTCGTCGCCGTCCCACAGCACGTACATCAGGCCGACGGGCGGCGCGAACGGGTACATCTCCCCCACCTTGGCGGCCGCCCGCACACCGGGCGGACTCGTCAGCTCCAGGACGGCGATGCGGTCGCCGACCACCGCCGACGCCGTGCACGTGGTCCGGAACTCCTCACTGAGCACGGCGAGATGCGTGCGCGCCACCGGCCCGGCCGCGAATCCTTGCTGCGCCGCGCGGCCGGCCGCGATGAGGGCGGGCCCGAGGCCGTACGTCTTCGTGGCGGGATCCCGGACGAGATAGCCGCCGCGGCACAGTTCGGTGAGGATTCCCAGGCAGGTCGGCTTGCTGATGTCGAGTTGCCGGGCCAGCTCCGACAGACCGAAGCGGTGCTCCTTGCGCGCCACCAGGAAGTCGAGCACCTGCACCACACGCTCGGTGGGCGGCGACCGTCGGCCCTGCGCCCTGTCGGGCGTCTCGTCCTCGTGTCCCATTGACCACTCCTTAGAACACGTTCTATTGTCGATTCATCAATGTTCTACCACGCAGGTACATATTTGTACCACCCCCATCGTGAGGAGCACGGTGTGCTGACCGACCCATTCGCCGACGCCATGGCCGAGGCCGAGAAACTGATCGAGAGCGCCCCCCACATCCGCACCGAACAGGATCTGCTGGAGGGCTACCAGTACCTCGCCGGCGGCATTCTCGCCACGACGCACGCCGCCTGGGCCACCGAACGGTCGCACCCGACGTTCATCTCGGGCACCGGCCCGCACATGAAGATGGGCCTCGACAACCCCGACACCCTGTACTTCGGCGCGCGGATCAACGACGACGTCGAATACGTGGTGACCGGGCGGCGCGGCACCACGGCGGACCTGAGCTTCCAGGTGCTGAGCGGAAACTACACGGCCGCACACGTTCCCGGCAGCGTCACCGCGTTCGACGACCGGGAGATCGACATCGCCCCCGACGGCTCGTTCGAGGTGCGGTTCGGCCCGGACGAGAGCGCCGGCAGGCGCAACTACTTCACCCTCGCGCCGGGTTCGTCGCAGCTGGTGGTTCGGGAGGTGTACAGCGACTGGAGTCAGCAGCGCGGCACCATCCGCATCGCCAGGGCGGATACGACGGGTACGGCTCCGGGTCCGCTCACGCGGGAAGCCGTCGAGAAGCGGTACGCCCGCGCAGGCACAGCCCTGGTGTCCCGGGTGAAGACGTGGCTGCAGTTCCCGGAGTGGTTCTATCTGAACCTGCCGGTGAACACGATGACCGAACCGCGGCTGACGCCGGGCGGCCTCGCCACGCAGTACTCGTCCGTCGGGCATTACGAACTCGCCGAGGACGAGGCCATCGTCATCACCGTCCCGAAAGCCGACGTGCCCTACCAGGGTTTTCAGCTGGGCAGCATGTGGTACATCTCCCTCGACTACGTCAACCACCAGACCTCGCTGAACGTCGCCCAGTCGCAGGTGGATCCCGACGACCACATCCGGCTCGTCGTCAGCGAGCGCAATCCGGGCGTCGCCAACTGGATCGCCACCATCGGGCACCTCCGCGGCTACCTGCAGTTCCGCTGGCAGCGCGTCTCCCGCGAACTGACCCCGGACGACGGTCCCCGCATCGAGGTCGTGAAGTTCGACGAGATCCATCGGACGCTGCCGTTCCACGACTCCAACACGATCTCGCCCGAGGACTTCGCCGAACGCATCGCCGCACGCCAGGCCGCGGTCGCCGACCGGATGCTGGGGTGAGCGCCATGACCACTCCGCAACTCCTGCAGGACAAGGTGGTCGTCATCTCCGGCGTCGGTCCGGCCCTGGGCCGAACCCTCGCCGTCTGCTGCGCCGACGCCGGCGCGGACGTGGTGCTGGCCGCCCGCACCGCGTCGCGTCTCGACGAGGTGGCCAAGGAGATCATCGCTGTCGGCCGACGCGCCGTGACCGTCCCGACCGACATCACGGACCAGGCATCGGCCGAGAATCTGGTGTCCGCGGCCGTCGACGCGTACGGCAAGGTCGACGTGCTGATCAACAACGCGTTCTCGGTTCCGTCGATGAAACCGCTGGCCCGCACGGAATTCGACCACATTCGCAGCAGTTTCGAGCTGACCGTGCTCGGGGCGCTGCGGCTGACCCAGCTGTTCACCCCCGCACTCGCCGAATCGAACGGAGCGGTGGTGAACATCAACTCGATGGTGCTCCGACACTCCCAGGAGCGGTACGGCAGCTACAAGATGGCCAAATCCGCCCTGCTCGCGACATCGCAGTCGCTCGCCACGGAATTGGGACCTCAGGGAATCCGTGTCAATTCCGTTGCTCCCGGCTATATCTGGGGAGACACGCTGAAGCAGTACTTCACGCACCAGGCCGAGAAGTACGGGACGACCGTCGAGCAGATCTACGAACACACCGCCGCGAACACCGACCTGAAGAGGCTCCCCACGACCGAGGAAGTGGCCGACACCGTGATCTTCCTGGCCTCACCGTTGGCGAGCGCCGTGACCGGCCAGTGCCTCGACGTCAACTGCGGCGAATTCCATCACTAGCGACGAGAACCGGAGCATCATGAGCGAGCGCACCACCGTCGGCACGGTCGAGGACCTTCACGCCTCGGCCACCCGCCTGACCGGCCTCACCGACTTCGGCGTGGACGACTACACCGAGGCCCTCGGCGTCCTGCTGGACTCGTACCACGTCGACGAGCAGCTGACCCCGCTCGGCAGCAAGGTGTCGCGGGTGTTCCTCCGCGGCGCCCTGGTGGCGCGGCTGCTGAGCGAGGCAGCGTGGAAGCAGAACCCCGAGCACGCGGACGTGCGGATCGAGCGGCCGATCTTCGTCACCGGGCTTCCCCGCACGGGGACGACGGCGCTGCACCGGCTACTCACCGCGGATCCGTCGCATCAGGGCCTGGAGATGTGGCTGACCGAGATGCCCCAACCCCGTCCGCCGCGCGAGACCTGGGAATCGAATCCCGTGTTCCAGAAGATCGAGGAGGGTTTCAGCCGCCACCACATCGAACGCCCCGAATTCATGGGCGTGCACTACATGTCGGCGAGCGAAGTCGAGGAGTGCTGGCAACTGCTGCGGCAGACGTTCAAGTCGATCTCCTACGAGTGCCTGGCGTCTCTCCCGACATATTCCCGCTGGCTCGAGGGCCAGGACTGGACGAACGCCTATCAGCGGCACAAGAAGAACCTGCAGCTGATCGGGCTTCCCGATCGGGACCGCCGCTGGGTGCTGAAGAACCCCAGCCACCTGTTCGCGCTCGACGAGTTGCTCGCCGTCTATCCGGACGCCCTGATCATCCAGACCCACCGGCCGCCGCGCACGATCGTCCCGTCGGTGTGCAGCCTGGCGGAACAGGCGACGGAAGGGTGGTCGGAGACGTTCCGGGGCAGCGTCATCGGTGAGAGCCAGCTCGAGCTGTGGGCCCGGGGGCTCGAGCAGTTCACCGCCGCGCGCACCCGGCACGATCCCGCTCAGTTCATCGACGTCGACTACCACGATTTCGTGGCCGATCCGCTCGGCACCGTCGAATTGGTCTACACGCACTTCGGGCTCGAACTCAGCGCCTCGGCCCAGTCGGCGATGGAGGCGATGCACGCCGAAAGCCGCAGCGGCGACCGCCGCCCCTCCCACAAGTACACGCTCGAGGAATTCGGGCTCACGGCCGAGCAGGTGGACGAGAGATTCGCCAACTATCAGTTCAGCGCGACCAGCTGACGGGATAGTCGAGGATCGACGACGCCGCCCGCGCCGCGATCAGCGGCCTGGGCGACAGCGGCAGGTGGACGACCGGAGACGGCCGCGGTCCGGGCTCGGGTTCGGGCTCGGTCTCGGGTTCCCGTTTCGTGCCGCTGCCGAGATCGAGTGCGTCGAGCAGCGGCATCAGTTCGGCGGCGATCCGATCCCCCACCTGCGCGAACGCCGCCCCGCCGAGGCCGACGGGGTCGCTGATGTTCGCATCGTCGATCTCGCCGTACTCCCTTCGGGCGACGGCGAGTTCGGCGACGGTGCGGGCACCGGTGTCGGTGGCGATCCGGCGAGCCTCGCGAAGCGTGAACGTACAGTGGCTCGTCCCGAGGAGCAGTTCCATCGAACGGTCCCGGATCTGCTCGGTCATCGCGAGGACGAGGTCGGCGCGTTTGATCATCTCGGGCCGCAGGCGACGCGCTCGGAACCCGTCGGCGCTCGCGCCGAGCCCTTCGATGACGCGGGCGGCGACGGGTTCGATCGGAAAGCCCACGAGGGCTCGGACACCGGCGCTCTCCGCGGTGAGGTGCGGCAGACCGTGGGCAAGCGCGTACGCGTGCGTCAGCCGCTCTGCGATCGGTGAGCGGCAGACGTTCCCGCTACAGACGAACAGAACGTGCATGAGGGCACCCTAACCAGCGAGTTCGCCTTCGCGCGCGGGCAATTCCACTGGCCGAGCGGTCTGTTTCCGACGTTCACCTGCCCGTGGCGAGTCGTTCACCCACTGGATTCCTCGTGGCCACCTCGAATCACGAACGCCCAGTTCACGGCGCTCGACGCCGGAGTGTCGCCACGTACGCGATCTGCGTCACATTCCCGGGTGGGTGCGGTACCGTCGCCGGGTTTCCGAACCTCCCGGCGCAGGTCGTCTGCCCACAGCAGACAATCGCCGGTCCGGCACCGGCGCGGCGGTAGTAATGGAGGCATGACCACAGCCGCACTACCCGACCTGAATTACCGCGACCTGTTGGCGGACAGACTGTTTCGCCAGCGCACGATCCTCCTCACCGGCGAGGTGGACGACGCCATGGCCGAGCGGGCCTGCTCCGAACTGGTGCTGCTCGCGGCCGCCGACCCCAAACGCGACATCGTCCTGTACATCAATTCCCCGGGCGGCTCCGTCTTCGCCGGCCTGGCCATCTACGACACGATGAAGCTCGTTCCCAACGACGTGGTGACCGTCGCCATGGGTTTCGCCGCGAGCATGGGCCAGGTACTGCTGTGCTCGGGCACCCACGGCAAACGGATCAGTCTGGCGCACAGCCGCATCATGATGCATCAGCCCTCGGCCGGCATCGGCGGCACCGCCGTCGACATCGCCATCCAGGCCGAGAGCCTCGAACGGATGAAACGACAGTCGCAGGAGATCCTCGCCGCCGAGACGGGGCATCCGGTCGAGCAGATCGCCGAGGACAGCGACCGGGACCGGTGGTTCACCGCCGACGAGGCCCGCGACTACGGGATCGTCGACCGCGTCGTGTCCTCGTTCGCCGAGATCGCCCCGCACACCACCGCCCCGAGAATTGGATTGTGAAGCCATGTCCCAATACACCATTCCCCACGTCATCGAGCGCACCCCGGCAGGCGAGCGGTCGTTCGACATCTTCAGCCGACTGCTGAACGAGCGGATCGTCTTCCTGGGCACCGAGATCGACGACGGAGTCGCCAATGTCGTGATGGCACAGCTGCTCCACCTCCAGGCGGACAGTTCCGATCAGGAGATCGGGTTGTACATCAATTCGCCCGGCGGCTCCACGACGGCGATGCTCGCGATCTACGACACGATGCAGTTCCTCCGTCCGACCATCGCCACGTACTGCATGGGCCAGGCCGCGTCCGCCGCCGCCGTGCTGCTGGCGGCGGGAACCAAGGGACACCGCCACGTCCTGGCCCATTCCCGGACGCTGCTGCACCAACCGTCGACACAGGGCAACGGCACGATCTCCGACCTGGCGCTTCAGGCCGCGGAGATCATGCGGGTCCGTTCGCAGACCGAAGCGATTCTGAGCAAACACACCGGTCAGACCGTCGAGCGGCTGCGGCGGGACACCGACCGGGACCGCATCTTCACAGCCGAGGAGGCCATCGAGTACGGCCTGGCCGACACGCTCGTCGCGGCCTGACGGACGGCGCTAGGCGGCGAGCAGCGTGGGCACCTGCCGGTTCAGGCTCCTGGTCGCCGGGTTCCGGTTCGCCGCGCCGAGCCGGCGCCCGGACCGGAACAGCAGGTGTTCCACCGGCAGACCGAGCGCGCCACACACCGCGCGCAGCATTTCCGACGACGGCTCCTTCTTGCCCCGTTCGATCTCGGAGAGGTACTGCTTCGACATGCCGACGGCGGCGGCGACGTCCTCGAGACTCCGATCCTGGTCCCGGCGGGCCTCGCGGAGCACTCGCCCGTACAGCTCACGCACCAGCGGCTCCTCCCGCGATTGCTCGGGAGCGGCCGTCACCAGCGTCAGTCTGCGCTGAGCTTCCATACCTTCGGAGTCTTCCAGACGACGCACCCGGACGCGGCGGCGTTCACCGACAGCGGACAGCCGATCAGTACCGTCCGACGGTGAGGATCGCCTCGAGGGCTCCGACCGCGCCGATTGAGTGTGGGCGTTGACGTGATCGACGTCCGCGCCGCTCAGTGCCTCACCGAACGCCCGTTCGCCGACTTCGCCACCTCGGCCATCCACACGCTGATCGACGCCGTCGCCGACGCGATGATCCGATGTGGGTTCTCCACTCAGGACGCCCGCGAGAATGCGACGGTCGCGGTGTCCGGGCTGCGGGCCATCCTCCTCGACCGCTTGGTCACCGGCGACGTGGCGCGGACGGACCGATCGGCGTCACGACTGATCGAGCAGGTGGCTGCCGAGTAGTTCGTCGACGCGCTCGGCCGCCTCGTCCGGAATCCAGTGGCTCACACCGCGGAACACCTCGTAGGTGTACGGGCCGTCGACGAAGCGTGAGGTCAGCGCGGGACCGACCGGCCCGATCGCCGAGTCGCCGTCGCTCCACACGAAGAGCGTGGGCACCCGGACCTTCCGGGAGGCCGAACGGGGTGCGGTGAACGGCATGGCCCGATACCAGTTCAGAGCGCCCCGGGCCCGCGTCCGATCGCGCATGGGTTCGAGGTCGCGCTTCGCCCGGTCCGCAGACTGGCCGCTGGCGAGCAGTGCCCGGTAGCCGTAACCGTCCGGGGTGATCAGCCGCTCCGGAATCCACGGCAGCTGGAACGCGAACATGTACCAGGACTTCAGGATCTGGCGACTGGTGAGCATCGCCCGCACGAACGCCGCCGGATGCGGCACCGAGAGCGCAGTGAGCGTGCGAACCCGGTCGGGCCGTTCCGCCGCGATTCCCCAGGCCACCACAGCGCCCCAGTCGTGCCCGACGACATGCGCCGGCCCGAGGCCCGCCTGGTCGATGAGCGCGACGACGTCCGCGACCAGTTCCGAGCCGCGGTACGCCCAGCGGGCGCGGGGCCGGGCCCCGGCCGAATAGCCGCGCTGGTCCGGCGCGAGAGTGCGAAATCCCCGCCGGTGCAGCAACGGTGCCAGTTCGTCCCACGACCGCGAGTCCTGCGGAAATCCGTGCAACAGCACCACCGGCGTGCCGTCGATCGGACCCTCGTCGCGAACGTCGAACACGAGCCCGTCCCGGGTGAACGTGCGGATCCGCTCCATGCCGCTCATCGGACGGCCGTCTCACGCTCGCTGTGGTCTGCGGCCGACGCACCGGCGCGGAGGAACCGTCCCGTCTTGGTGACGCCGAACCCGCCGGTGAACTCCCCGTCGCGATAGACGAGCCTGCCGTTGATCACCGTCGCGACCGCCGCGGCGTCGCTTCGGTTCACCATCCGGCGCAGACCGCCGTACTCGGGGACCTCGGCCTCGAACAATCCGTCCACGGTCGCGTCGAGACCCGCCGGATCGATGACGACGAGGTCGGCGCGGTCCCCTTCGCGCAGGTGGCCGGCATCGATGCCGTACCAGTCGGCCAGCTCGCCCGTCAGCCGGTGGACTGCACGCTCGACGGACAGGAACGGTGTGCGGTCGGATTGCGCGTCCTTGACCTTCTTCAGCAACCGGATCGGATAGTTGTAGAACGCCATGTTGCGCAGGTGCGCACCCGCGTCGCCGAATCCCATCTGCACGCCGGAACTGGCCGCGAGCTTCTTCGCGAACTTGGGACGATGGTTGGCGATGGTGGTCCGCCACCGCAGGTCGGTGCCGTACTTCACGACGAGATCGAGATATGCGTCCACCGGGTGCACGCCACGCAGGTCGCCCACCGCGCCGAACGTCTTACCGATCAGCGCCTCGTCGGGGCACCCGACGATCACCGCGTCGTAGAAATTGCGGTGCCAGATGCGGGGGCTGAACTTGTTGTCGTAATCCTTGCGGAACCGGCGTCGGTAGGACTCGTCCTGCAGCAGGGCGTTTCGTTCCACCTGGTCCTTGAGATGCAGTGCCGCCGCGCCGGCACCGAACTCCTCGAACACCACGAGGTCGATGCCGTCCGCGTAGACGGTGAACGGCACCGGGAGGTGCTGCCACTTGAAGTCGGTCTTGGCGAAGCGGTTGAGCAGCGGCGCCGCGGCGAGCATGAAGTACACGATCGGCGGGTAGGCCTTCGAGTCCGCGGCGGACAGCAGCGACGTCTTGAGGGGCTTGCGTCGCCCCAGACCCGAACTCTCCGCGAAGAATCCCGCGATGTTGGGGTGCAGGTTGATCGTCGGCGCGCTCTGCAGGATCTTGCCGCGGTCGCGCAGGATGCGGTTGAGGAAGCGGAACTCCTTCCACCGCGCATACGTGGACGGCAATGAGCGCGAACGGTATTCGTCGCCGTCGATCTTGTCGAGCGCATTGGTCATCGAGGACAGGCCGAGGAAGCCCGCGTCCACGGCCTCGGTGAGCATCGCGCCCATCCGCTCGAGTTCGCGGGTGCTCGGCTTGGTCCGCTTGTCGGTGCCCCGGCCGAGGCCGAGCACGTGGGTGCGGATGTCGGAGTGCCCGATGAAACCGGCGATATTGGGGCCGAGCGGCAGCGATTCGAGTGCCTCGACGTACTCCGCCGGGCTCTGCCAGATCTTGTTCTCGTCCAGGATCCTGAGCACGGAGTCGTGTGGTACGGCCTCGACCCGGCTGAACAGGTCGGCGCATTCACGCGGCGTCGAGTACACGGTGGACAGGGAGCAGTTTCCGAGGACGACGGTGGTCACGCCGTGTCGCACCGACTCCGGCAGCCCGGGGCTGACGAGCACCTCGGCGTCGTAGTGGGTGTGCACGTCGACGAATCCGGGGACCACCCATTTGCCTGCCGCATCGATGATCTCGGTGTCGGGCCCGACGGGCAGCGGACGGATCGATGCGCGGACGACGACGCCGTCGCGGATGCCGAGATTGCGGCGCCGGGGCGCGGATCCGGTTCCGTCGAACCACAGCCCACCATTGACGACGACATCGAAATCCGACATAGTTGCGCTCCTCACACTCGGTATGTGTTACCCGAGGTTACGTATGCCATTGAGTAAAAGTCAATGGACGCCTCGAGGGTTCGTCAATAGAGTGCAGGGGTGGCCGCCGCACCCCGCTCTCCCGAAGATCGGCGCGCGCAGATCCTCGACGTGGCCGTCCGGCTTCTCGAGACGGTGCCGTTCGACGATCTGTCGATGGACCAGGTGGCGGCCGAGGCGGGCGTCTCCCCGCCCCTGCTGTTCCACTACTTCAAGAACAAGCAGGGTTTTCGCAACGCCGTCCTCGAGGCCTCGGCCTCCGAACTGCAACGCCGGATGACCCCCGACGCGACGCTCCCCGTGTCCGGGCAGCTCCGGGCCGGCGTCGAAACATTCGCGGACGCGGTGATCGAGCACCCGACCATCTACCTGGCGGTCATGCGGATGGCGGGTAGCGGTGACGAGCGGATGCGGCAGATCTACCGCGGCA
This sequence comes from Rhodococcus sp. A14, assembly GCF_011603105.1. Classification (NCBI taxonomy): domain Bacteria; kingdom Bacillati; phylum Actinomycetota; class Actinomycetes; order Mycobacteriales; family Nocardiaceae; genus Rhodococcus; species Rhodococcus sp. A14. Next base: position 25,240 of record NZ_JAAOQS010000100.1, read on the forward strand.
TGCGGCACACCTTCACCCGCTGGATAGGTGTGTCGCTGGCGGAGTTCGGGGTGCCGACGACACCCGCGCTCGAGGCTGCGATCTCGGGCTGGCAGGCGTTCATGGAAGAGGTCGTGCTGTCGTGGCTCGACGAGCCGACCATGGACCGCACGGACATGATCGATCTGTGCGAACGCGCTTTCTATCACCTGCTTCCGGCGGCAGGCGTCGATGTCGATGCACTCGACGTGACACGCTGATCCGGACCAGCAGACACGAGGGGGTTCGCGGTGGGCGAGCTGATCTACTCGACGATCATGTCGCTCGACGGCTACATCGCCGACGAGGACGGCAATTTCGACTGGGCCGCACCCGACGAGGAGGTCCACAGCTTCGTCAACGACCTCGAACGTCCGATCGGCACCTACCTCTACGGGCGCCGGATGTACGAGACGATGACGTATTGGGAATCCGTACCCGACCTCGCGAGAGAGCCTGTCTGTGTGCAGGACTTCGCGGAAATCTGGCGAGCAGCCACCAAGGTCGTCTACTCCACGACACTGGAGGCGGCGTCCAGCGCCAGGACCCGCATCGAGCGGGAATTCGACCCCGACGCCGTCCGGCAACTGAAGGCGAGCGCGGCACGGAACATCAGCATCGGGGGCCCGGGACTCGCCTCCCACGCCTTCGCGGCCGGGTTGGTCGACGCATGCCAGGTGTTCGTCGCACCCGTCGTCGTGGGAGGCGGCACCCGGTCTCTCCCGGAGCGCGTCCGGTGCAGGCTGGAACTGCTGGACGAGCGCCGTTTCGGCAGCGGCTTCGCCTTCCTCCACTACCGCGTCGCGAGCTAGGAATTCGGAATGTTTCGGGTGACCCTAGGGTCTACCGGATGTCATTGACCGGCCCGCTGAGCCGCCAGGAATTGCCGTCCCGGCGTCGGGTCGACGCCGAAGCGCTCGGCGTAGCTCTCGTGAACTTTCTCCCACTGATCCCACGAGCCGTGCGCCTCCGCCTCGGAGAGGTACCCGCCTGCGAGATGCGGCTCGAGCCGCGACAGGTAGGTCTCCCAGCCGGCCGCAGTCTGCGCTGCGATCGCTCGGTCACCGAAGACATGGATGAAGATCAACCGGCAGCCGTCTCCCTCAGCGGTCAGATCGAAGCTGTACTTCTCGCCGCCGAAGGTCCACGCCAGCCGATGGGGTGCATCGACCTCGGTCACCTCGCCGGTCGCGCCGTAGGCCTCGAAGGTCTCCCCCGTCGCCGGTGTCCACTCGGCGGCTGCGGGAAACCAGCGCTCGAGTTCTGCCGGCACGCTGACCGCCCGCCACACGCGCTCGATCGAGTGGGCGAGCGTGCGCTCGAAGCGAAGTGCCGGGCGACCATCGATCGTCTCCAGGGTTCCGTCGGTCATGGGTTCTCCTCCAGGTGTAGTTCGAGGGCGTCGAGGCGCCTCGACCAGAACGCGCGGTACGGCTCCAGCCACTGGTCGACCTCGGCGAGGGGTTCTGGCCGCAGCGCGTACAGACGCTGCTTGCCGTCCACGCGCACCACGACGAGCCCGGCCTCGCGCAGCACCTTGAGGTGCTTGGACACGCCGGGCTGACTGAGCGCGATGTGCTCCACCAGCTCTCCGGCAGGCCGCTCACCATCACGCAGCAAGTCGAGAATCTGTCTGCGGTGCGGCTCGGCCAGGGCGGCGTAGGCGCTCATGCCCTCATATTGCCAGACGGAAATATGAGCCGCAACCGTCGCTGCAGCCGTGACGGAATCAGCAGTCCCACGGGCACCGACTTGACACACCCGGGTGTGACACACAACACTTGCCCACACCGACCGAGCGAGTGATCGGTCGGCCGCTCGAATTCGGACATCCCGTTCGGACCGGAGCCGGAGAAAGGGGACAGCGGTGTCGTCGACGTTCACCAACGACGGAATCCAGGAGCCACCCGTGGCGACCACTCTCGACGCGTGGCGGTCGCGCGTGAAGGCCCATCCCGATCACCCCGCCGTGGCCTATTTCGATGGCACCCTCACCGCGCGCGAGGTCGACGACCTGTCGGATGCCCTCGCCGTCGCGCTGGACGAGTGGGGTGTGGGGCGCGGCGACCGGGTGGGCATCTACCTGCAGAATGTGCCGCAGTACGCCCTCGCCCTGCTGGCACTGTGGAAGGTCGGCGCAGCGGCGCTGGTGCTCAATCCGATGTACCGCGGAAACGAACTCCGCCGCCTCGTCGACGATGCCGAACCGATCGGCATCATCTGCGAAGACGTGAGCGCCGCGGCCACGGCCGAGACCCTGCGCGGCAGCAGCGTGCGATTCTCGATCAGCACCAGTGCCCTCGATTTCCAGACCCGCAACGATCCGCGGGTGTTCGAGTCCACCACGCGCGCCACGCCGGCAGCCGACGGCGACCTCGTCGCACTCCTCGCACGCTTTCGCGGCAGGCGGCCTCCCCTGATCGAACTCGACGGCGACGATCTTGCGCTGCTCACCTACACCTCCGGGACCACCGGCCCGCCGAAGGGCGCGCTCAACTCCCACGCGAACGTGCTGGCCACCGCACTCGACTTCGGTGACTGCGCCGGCGTCGTCGACGGGGACGTCGTGTTCGCTGTCGCGCCCCTGTTCCACATCACCGGTGCCGTGCTCAATGCCGGCGTGGCCCTCGTCCGGGACTGTGTGCTCGTCTTCGCGAACAGGTTCAACGCGGCCGTCGCACTGGAGACGTTCGTGGAACACCGGGTGACCTACACGATCGGCTCGATCACCGTGTTCAACGCACTCTCCGAGGTGCCGGGCGTGAGCGCGGACCACTTCGCCTCGGTCAAGACCCTCTACTCGGGCGGCGCGCCCATCCCGCCAGCGACAGTGGAGAAGTTCGAAGCCGGATTCGGCAAGTACATCCACAACGCGTACGGGATGACCGAGACCACGGCCGGAGTGATCGCGGTGCCGCCCGGCCTGCGGGCGCCGGTCGACCCGTCGAGTGGCTCACTGTCCATCGGTCTCCCGCTGCCCCGGGTGGACATCCGGGCCGTCGACCCGAATGGCGACCCCGTTCCGCCCCACACCGCGGGCGAGCTGGAAATCGCGGGACCGCAGGTTGTTTCGGGCTACTGGCGCAACCCGGACGCCTCCCGCGACACACTGCCCGGCGGACGGCTGCGCACCGGGGACGTCGCGATCATCGACGACGCGGGGTGGGTGTACCTCGTCGACCGGCTCAAAGATCAGATCAACGTCTCCGGCTACAAGGTGTGGCCCCGTGAGGTCGAGGACACCCTCTACGAACACCCGGCCGTGCACGAGGCCGCCGTCGTCGGTCAGCCCGACGACTACCAGGGCGAATCGGTGGTGGCCTACGTCTCGCTCCGCACGGGCGCGACCGCCACCGAGGACGAACTCGTCGCGTTCGCCCGCGACCGTCTCGCCGCGTACAAGCGGCCCCGGCTGGTGCACATCATCACCGACCTCCCGAAGACCCAGACGGGCAAGATCCGTCGCAGCGACCTGCGCTGACGACCCGACCTCTCCGACCTTTCGACTCCGCGACCCCGACGAAAGTGACTGCACGTGAACGTCGACCTCACTCGCCAGGCGCAGCCTGACACCCATTCCGGCCCCACCCTCGCCTCCCGCAAGAAATCGCTCCTCGCCAGCTCCGTCGGCAACGTCCTCGAGTGGTACGAGTGGAGCGCCTACGCGGTGTTCGCCCCGTTCATCGCGGCGGCGATGTTCAGCAACTCGGACCCGGTCTCCGCCCTGCTGTCCACGCTCGCCGTCTTCGCGGTCGGCTTCCTGATGCGCCCGCTCGGCGGGATCATCTTCGGCCGGATCGCCGACAAACGCGGACGCAAATTCGTCCTCGTCACGACCATGCTGATGATGGCCACGGGCAGCCTGATCATCGGAGTGATGCCCACCTACTCGACCATCGGCGCGTGGGCCTCCCTGATCCTGCTCGCGGCGCGCGTCATGCAGGGCTTCGCGCACGGCGGCGAGTCCGCGACCGCGTACTCCTACGTCGGCGAGATCGCGCCTCCGCACCGGCGCGGCATGTGGGGCAGCGTCGCGTTCATCGCGATCTTCGGCGGTTCGGTGCTGGCCTACACGGTCGGCGGCGTCGTCACCTCCTCCCTGTCCGACACCGCGGTCGGTCAATGGGGTTGGCGTATCCCGTTCCTCATCGGCGCGCTTCTGGCACTGTTCGCCCTGTATCTGCGCCGCAGCATGGAAGAGAGCGACGTCTTCGACGCAGCGCAGAACAACGACGATCTGCCGAGCATCCCCCGCCGCGCCGTCGTCCGGGCGATCCTCCTGATGATCGGGATGACCTCGGGCATCACGGCCGCGCACTACACCTGGACGTCGTACATCTCCACGTACGCGATCACGCAGCAGGGCATGAATCCCGACACCGCGTACTGGATGCTGGTGATCGCTCAGCTGATCGCACTGGTCTCGCTGCCGTTCCTCGGGTTGCTCTCCGACAAGATCGGCCGGCGGCCCATGCTGGGCGCCTTCGCGGTTCTGATGTTCGCCCTGCAGTTACCGCTGACGATGATGATCACGTCCGACGGGTGGACCCTGCTCGTCGCCACCACCGCCGCCCTGCTGATCGTCGCGGTCCCCGCGTCGATTCTGTCCTCCACGCTGTCGGAGAGCTTCCCGACGCGACTACGCACCCAGGCGATCGGATTCGCGTACTCGTTCTCCGTCGCGGTGTTCGGTGGCACCGCCCCGTACCTGAACCAGCTTCTCCTCGGACTCGACCTCGGCTGGGTGTTCGGCGTCTACATCATGGTGCTGGCTGTCCTCACCGGCGTCGCGTGCCTGTTCATGAAGGAGACCAAGGGCATTCGCCTCGAAGACGTGTGACCACGCGAAAGAGAACCGGCAGGTGCATCACCTGCCGGTTCTCACCCGAGCGAGTGACGGGATTCGAACCCGTGTGAACGGCTTTGCAGGCCGGTACCTCAACCACTCAGTCACACCCGCATCGATGATTACTGTGCCCGGCCGGTGCCCCGGGCGCGAGGGTTGCGCTCACGGTGATTCTGAAACCGACATGCCGGGGCGGGAACAAACCACGTGCCCTCGTTGCTGTGTTGCTTCGTGACCGATACCGAAGAACGCGCCGCCCCGACCGCCGACCGGACAACCACCCGTCCCAGCCTTCGGGTGATCCTGGTACTCGGCGCGATGGTGGCCCTCGGCCCCTTCACCATCGACATGTACCTGCCTGCGCTTCCGGACATCGGAACCGACCTCGGCGCATCGTCGTCCGCGGTCCAGCTGACCATCACCGGCACTCTGCTCGGCCTCGCGCTGGGGCAGTTGATCGTCGGACCGCTCGCGGACAGCCTCGGGCGCAGGCGTCCCCTCATCGCCGGTATCGGTGTCCACGTGGTCGCGTCCGTCCTCGCTGTCTTCGCGCCGACCGTCGCCGTGCTGGGTGTGCTCCGCGTCTTCCAGGGCATCGGGGCCGCCGCCGCAGCGGTGGTCGCGCTCGCCGTCGTCCGCGACCTGTTCTCGGGGAACACCGTGGCCGTCGTGATGTCGCGGCTGATGCTCGTGCTCGGCGTCGCACCCGTTCTCGCCCCGAGTATCGGCGGGGCGCTCCTCATCGCCGTCGACTGGCGCGGGATCTTCGTCGTCCTCGCCGTGATCGGCACCCTGACGGCGTTGATCGGGGTGTGGGGTCTGACGGAGACGCTGCCGCCGGAGCGGCGGCGCAAGAGCAGTCTGCGCGCCGTGCTGGGCACCTACAAGAGCCTGCTGGGCGACCGCGCGTTCATGGTGCTCGCACTCGTGTCGAGTGTGGCGATGGGATCGTTGTTCTCGTACGTCTCCGGTGCGTCGTTCGTGTTCCAGGACCAGTACGGCCTGGACGAGCAGCAGTTCGCGCTGCTGTTCAGCTCCGGCGCGATCGCTCTGATCGGCGCCTCGCAACTCAACGTCCGCGCCCTCGCACGGTGGTCACCGCTGCAGATCACGGTGTCGGCCCTCGCCTTCGCGACGGTGGCCGGGCTGGCGCTGGTCACCACCGCCCACTTCGAGTTCGGCGGGCTCGTCGGGTTCGTCGTTCCACTGTGGTTCCTCCTCGCCGGCGTCGGCTTCGTCCTGCCCAACGCCCCCGCGCTGGCTCTCGGCCGCCACGGCGAGGCGGCCGGTACCGCTGCCGCGCTGCTCGGCGCCCTGCAGTTCGGTGTCGGCGCGCTGATCGCTCCCCTGGTCGGCGTGCTCGGCAACACCGGCGTCGCTCTCGCGGTCACGATGACGGCGTGCGCGGGACTCGGGTTGGTGGCATTGGCGGCTGCCGCGAAGGCGGAAGCGCACTGACGACACGTTCGGCAGACTTTCGCGGCCCATCACCCGCCATGGGATGATCGACGCATGCCACCACCGTCACCACTTCATCTCGACCCCATCGAAGAGGCCCACCGGCAGTGGACGAAGCACGGCTGGGGTGATGTCGCCGACGGCATGGCCGCGGTGACCTCGGTGATGCGGGCACAGCAGATCATGATGGCCCGGGTGGAAGAGGTGCTCAAGCCGTCGGGGCTCACGTTCGCCCGGTACGAATTGCTGACACTGCTGACGTTCACGCGCACCGGCGCGCTCCCGATGGCGAAGGCCAGCGCGCGCCTTCAGGTTCACCCGACCAGCGTGACGAACGCCGTCGACCGGCTCGAGACGGCGAATCTTGTGCGACGTGTCCCGCATCCGAGCGATCGCCGCGCGACCCTGATCGAAATCACCGACGCGGGAAGGAAACTGGCCGTCGAGTCCACCGAGCGACTCAACGCCCAGGTGTTCTCGAGTCCCGGGGTGTCCGGCGACAAGCTGGAACAACTGGTCACGATCCTCGCCGAACTGCGCCGCGAGGCAGGCGATTTCGACACCGGAGACGCCCCCACCAAGTGGTGAGACGACTGTCGCCCCGCACCGGATCCCGGTGCGGGGCGACAGTCGTTTTCAGGGTTTCTAGCGGTGTTTGAACACGGGCGAACGCTTCTCGACGAACGCTGCCATGCCTTCCTTCTGATCCTCGGTGGCGAACGTCGAATGGAACACCCGACGCTCGAATCGGACGCCCTCGGTGAGGGTGGTCTCGAACGAGCGGTTGACGGCTTCCTTCGCCATCATCGCGACCGGAAGCGACATCTCGGCGATGGTGGTCGCCGTCTGCAGCGCCTCGTCGAGCAGATCAGCGGCGGGCACGATCCGCGACACCAGCCCGGCGCGTTCGGCCTCCTCGGCGTCCATGTTCCGGCCGGTCAGGCACAGTTCCATGGCCTTGGCCTTACCCACCGCGCGGGTCAGCCGCTGCGAACCGCCGATGCCGGGGATGACACCGAGCTTGATTTCCG
>NZ_JAAOQS010000101.1:0-32153 GCF_011603105.1 Rhodococcus sp. A14
GGTGGGCGGCGTGTCGCGGGTGTCGGTGGTTCGTGCCACCCTGGTGGGCATGTGCGGCAGGTATGCGACCACTGCGAATCCGGCGACACTCGCGGCCGACCTCGATGCGATCAACGAGGCGGGCGAGGAGGAGAGTCCGCCCGACTACAACGTGGCGCCCACCACGCAGGTCCTGACGGTCGTCGACCGCCACGACGCCCGGCGGATCCGGCGGATGCGGTGGGGGCTCGTGCCGTCGTGGACGAAGGAGCTCGGCAAGGGGCCGGTGCTGTTCAACGCGCGAGCGGATTCGGTCGACAACAAACCGGCCTTCCGGAACGCGTTCAAGTACAAGCGCTGCCTCGTTCCGATGGACGGCTGGTACGAGTGGCAGACCGAGGTCGATGCGGCGGCCGCCGGGAAGAAGTCGGGCAAGGCGAAGAAGATCCCGTACTACATGTCGCCGGAGGACGGCTCGCGCCTGTACATGGCGGGGCTGTGGTCGGTCTGGCACGATCCCGCGGTCGCGGAGTCGCCCCCGGTTCTGAGCTGCAGCATCATCACGGTCGACTCAGCCGCCCAACTCGAGAACGTGCACGACCGGATGCCGCTGGTGATGCCCCGCGACCGCTGGACCGCATGGCTCGATCCCGAGCATCCCGCGTCGACGGATCTGCTCGAGGTGTCACCCGACGCCATCGCCGATATCACCGTCCGGCGGGTGTCCACGCTGGTGAACAGTGTGAAGAACAACGGACCGGAACTCCTCGACCCGGACGCGGCCGGTCGTGACGAGGCACAGGTGGGGGAGCAGATCAGCCTGCTGTGACCGCCGCGGTGACGGCGCCGCTGAGCCGCACCAGGTCGGCGGGCGCGAGTTCGATCTCGAGTCCGCGCCTGCCGGCGCTGCACAGCACCCGGTCCCAGTCGAGAGCCGACGCGTCGACGACCGTCGGGAGTGCCTTGCGCTGGCCGAGCGGTGAGATGCCGCCGAAGACGTACCCGGTGGAGCGCTCCGCCTCGGTGCGTTCCGCCATCACGGCCTTGCCCGCGCCCAGCGCCGCGGCCGCCGCCTTCAGCGACAGTTTCTCCGGCACCGGCACGACCGCCACCGCCAGCTTGCCGGTGTCGAGTTTGATCACCAGCGTCTTGAAGACCTGGTGGGCGGTGACGCCGACCGTCTCGCCCAGGGCGTCGACGGCCTCCGAACCGTACGATTCCGCCCGCGCATCGTGCGCGTAGCTGTGCACGTTGTGGTCGATGCGGTGTTCGACGAGCAGCTTCGTCGCGGGAGTGGCAGTTCCGGCCATGGACAGACACTCTGCCACGCGGTCGGGAACACAGCGGACGGGAGGCGTGTTGGTACCTGCAGAAGAACAGTGCATCGAAGGGAGTGGTCCGTATCGTGATGTCCTCGGTGATGGAGCCCACGTCGCGTTTGCAGTTGGCGGTAACGTTGACGCCCACGGCGACCGAAGGGATCAGCGTGCAGGAACATGACCGTCCGACGGCAGACCAGGCCGAGCCACAGGACGAGTTGATCGCGCGTTTCGAAAGGGATGCGCTCCCACTTCTGGATCAGCTGTACGGCGCTGCTCTGAGGATGACCAGGAACCCGGCGGACGCCGAGGACCTCGTGCAGGAAACGTACGTGAAGGCCTACACGGCGTTCCGTTCGTTCCGCGAGGGCACCAACCTCAAGGCATGGCTGTACCGGATTCTCACGAACACGTACATCAACTCGTACCGCAAGAAGCAGCGCCAGCCCGCGCAGTACCCCACCGACGAGATCACCGACTGGCAGCTGGCGGCGACGGCGGAACATTCGTCGACCGGTCTGCGGTCCGCCGAGGTCGAGGCCCTGGACGCGCTCCCCGACGACGACATCAAGGAAGCACTCCAGGCCCTGCCGGAGGAGTTCCGGATGGCCGTCTACTACGCCGACGTCGAGGGATTCCCCTACAAGGAGATCGCCGAGATCATGGGCACCCCGATCGGGACCGTGATGTCGCGACTGCACCGCGGGCGCAAGCAGCTCCGGGGTCTGCTCGCCGATGTCGCACGCGAACGTGGATTCAACCGTGGGGGCACCGACGAGGTGCCCGGCGACAGTGTAGTGAGCACGGAGCAGGAGGTTTCTCGGTGAGCGAGCAGGACGAATTCGAGCAGCTCGACTGCTCCGCCGTCATCGCGGACGTCTGGCTGATGCTGGACCGTGAATGCGACGAGGCGTCGAGGGCGCGGCTGCAGAGGCACCTCGACGAGTGCGGGTCGTGCCTCGAGGCGTACGGGATCGAGGAGAAGGTGAAGAGCCTCGTGAACCGCAAGTGCGGTGGGGAGCACGCGCCGGAAAGTCTGCGTCAGAGGCTCTCCATCGAGTTGCGGCGGACAATCCTGATCACGAACACCGAACCAGACGCATAACTCGTCAGAACAGCAATCAGGGGCCGGAAAGCATCGCTGCTTTCCGGCCCCTGGTGCGTTCTACGGCGCGTCAGGCGTTGGGACGCTTGCCGTGGTTTGCGGCGTTGCCCTTGCGACTGCGCTTCTTACGACCACGCTTACCCATGAGTAGATCTCCCTTCTTTTCACCACAGTCTTCCACGTGTGGTTGGGTGTCCTTGCAACAGGGCTTTCTCGACACCCGGGAGTGAAGGATCACAATGGCAGAAGACGTGCGCGCCGAAATGGTTTCGACGGTGTATCAGGTTGTGGTGAGCGCGGGTGACGAGGTGAAGGAGGGTGACACCCTCGTCATCCTGGAGTCGATGAAGATGGAGATCCCCGTCATCGCCGAAGAGCCCGGCACGGTCACCTCCGTGGACGTCAAGGTCGGCGACGTGATCCAGCAGGGCGATCTGATCGCTGTCATCTCCTGAGCTGACACCCACCGACGATGTCCACACTGAGTGACCTGCTCGCCGAACACACCGACCTGCCCGGCGAGGCCGTCGATCATCTCCAGCGCGTCGTCGGTGAATGGCAGTTGCTCGCCGACCTCTCCTTTGCGGACGTTCTGCTCTGGGTCGGAACGGATTCCGCGGCCACCAACCCCACCGGCACCGTGATCTGCGTCGCGCACTGCAGACCCACCACCGCGTCGACCGCGTTCCCGGAGGACGTCGTCGGGACCGTCGTGTCGGAGTCGGAACACCCGCAGGTGCTGCAGGCGCTGCTCGAGGGCCGCGTCGTGCGCCCCGAGGACGGCGGCGGGCACGAGGGTCTGCCGCCGCGCGGAGAGGCGGTCCCGGTGCGGTGGAACGGCGAGGTCATCGCGGTCCTGAGCCGGGACACCAACCTGTCGCACCAGCGGGCGCAGAGCCCGCTCGAGGTCGCGTATCTCGACTGCGCCGAGGATCTGTGCCAGATGATCAGCGACGGCACCTTCCCGATCCGGGAGGCCCGGTCGGACACCAACTCGAGTCCCCGTGCCGGCGACGGCTTCATCCGTCTCGACACCGACGGCAGCGTGGTCTACGCGAGTCCCAATGCGCTGTCGGCCTACCACCGGATGGGTCTGAGCTCGGACCTGATCGGTCAGAACCTCGCCGCCACCACGCGCTCGCTCGTGACGGACCCGTTCGAGTCGCAGGAGGTCGCCGGGTACATCCGCGACACCATCGCCGACAAGCCGGGTCGTCGCATGGAGATCGAAGCCAGGGGAGCGACCGTGCTGCTCCGGGCGCTGGTCCTCAAACCCGGCGGGAAGCGGGTGGGCGCCGCTGTCGTCGTGCGGGACGTCACCGAGGTGAAGAGGCGGGATCGCGCCCTGCTCAGCAAGGACGCGACGATCCGCGAGATCCATCACCGGGTGAAGAACAATCTGCAGACCGTGGCGGCGCTCCTGCGACTGCAGGCCCGGCGCACCAACAACGAGGAAGCCCGGCAGGCGCTGAGCGAATCGGTGCGCCGCGTCACCTCGATCGCCCTGGTGCACGACACACTGTCGATGTCGGTGGACGAGGAAGTGAACCTCGACGAGGTCGTCGACCGCCTCGTGCCGATCCTGTCGGACGTGGCGACGGTGAGCACGCCGATCAAGGTCCGCCGGGAGGGTAGCTTCGGGGTGTTCTCCGCGGAGCGGGCCACGCCACTGGTGATGGTGCTGACCGAACTCGTGCAGAACGCGATCGAGCACGCCTTCGAACCCGGCGCGCCGGGGACGGTCACCATGAGGGCCGAACGCTCCGCGCGGTGGCTGGACGTCGTGATCCACGACGACGGCAGGGGATTACCACCCGGTTTCAGCCTCGAGCGGTCCGACCGTCTCGGTCTGCAGATCGTCCGGACCCTGGTGGCCGCCGAGCTGAACGGTTCCCTCGGGCTGCATCCCGGGGCGGACGGTGGCACGGATGCCGTGTTACGCGTACCGCTGGGCCGTCGTGGGCCCCGGTACTGACCGGCGGGCAAGCAAAAGGCCCGGCACCATGTGGTGCCGGGCCCGTCTCCTTCTGAAGTGTCAGACGGTGGTGCGGGCACGCGTCCGAGCGTTGCGGCGCTTGAGTGCGCGTCGCTCGTCTTCGCTCATGCCGCCCCACACGCCGGCGTCCTGGCCCGACTCGAGTGCCCACGAGAGGCATTCGGCGGTCACCGGGCAGCGGTTGCAGACAACCTTGGCATCAGCAATCTGCGCGAGGGCCGGACCGCTGTTGCCCACAGGGAAGAACAACTCGGGGTCTTCGTCGCGACAGATTGCCTTGTGGCGCCAGTCCATCCTTCTGCTCCTTAACTGGGTGCGAAATGCACCGTTTCGTCTTCATGAGTTCATGTGTGCGTAGAGAATGTTTCCGCACTGTTGCTTGTGAATGCTTTCACGAACTGGCGGGATGTCAATAGAAAACCGCCGCACCGTGGGGGAGCTCACGTACTTAGGCTGCCCTTCGAGGCGCGCCGTCCTTTGTACCTCGTGCAGGCACTTCCCGCTAGGTGAAAACGGGGATTCTCGAGAATTGCTCAGGGTCGCGCCGGGGCGACCACATCCAGCGCCTCGGGCACCGACACGAACTCGACGACATTGCGCAGTCCGATGTAGTCGCCGTCCATCTGCAGTCCGATGGGCTCCGACGCGGAGATCCGCACGGACGGCACGTCGTCGACCCGGACCAGCTTCTTCGCCTTCGGACGGGTTCCGGGAGTCAGCAGCTGGCGGGCCACCCGCAGCGTGGTGAGGATCGCGGTGGACCGCATCGCGAAGACACCGAGGCCCGTGTCGTAGGTGGTGTCGGGATTCGTGTGCACTTCCCGCTTGTTCAGATACGTCCAGGGACTCGCGTTCGACACGAATGCGTAGTGGACACCCTCGACCGGGTCGTGATCGGGAACCTCGACGGTGAGCGTCGGCTCCGCATATTTCGACCGGAAGAACACGCGCACCGCCGCGCGGACATATTGCGCCGGTGTGGCCGGGCGCCCGTTCTTGCGGTGCATGTCGACCGCCTCACACACCTGGGCGTCCCAGCCGAGGCCGGCGTTGAACGTGAACCAGCGGTTGTCGCAGTGCGCGAGCCCGATCCTGCGCCGCTGCCTGCGGGCGAGCAGATCGATGAGCTGGTTGGTGGCGTCCACCGGGTCCGGCGCGATGCCGAGCGAGCGGGCGAACACGTTCGCCGACCCGCCGGGGACGACGGCGATCGGGGGAATCGGCCCCACCGTCACCGCGCTCATCGACTTCGGTACCGGGGTGCCGAGCAGTCCGTTGACCACCTCGTTCACGGTGCCGTCGCCGCCGTGGACGATGATCAGACCCATCCCGTCCACGCAGGCCTGCTGCGCCAGTTCGGCGGCGTGGCCGCGGTGTGCCGTGTGCGCGACCGTCAACCGCACCCGGCTCGACAGTGCATGGGCGAGGAGATCACGCCCGGCCGGGGTCGTCGATGTGGCATTGGGGTTGACGATCAGCAGCGCGCGCACGGGGCCCAAGCCTAGCGGGGGCGGCACGTGTCACCGTCCGAGGCCGCCGGCGACGGGGTGTTCTAGGCTGGCCGACGTGCCGAAGCCGTCTCTCAGCAAGTCCACGCCCACCACGGTCCGCGCGGCGGGCGCCCTGGTGTCGCTCGAGGGCGCGGTGGCGGTCGGCGTCGCCGTGGTGCTGGTGATCCGGGGACTCCTCGGGCACGACCAGAGCGTCAGCAGTGGATACGGCACCGCGGCCTGGTTCGCGATTCTCGGCGGCGCGGTGTTCGCCGCCGGGCTCGCCCTGATCTTCGGCCGGCGCTGGGGGCGGGCGATCGCGATCGTCGCCCAACTCCTCCTGCTACCGGTGGCGTGGTCGCTGCTCACCGATTCGCACCAGCCGTTCTTCGGTGTGCTGCTCGGAGTCGTCGTCGTGGCGGCCCTCGGGTGCCTGTTCAGCAGTCCCACGTCGAAGTGGATGGCTGCCGAGTACGGCCAGGAGGCCGACGCCGACAACCCGTCGGACCGCTAACTCACCTCGGACGCGAGGCGGGCGAGCGGATCCCCGGTGAGCCGATAGGTGGTCCATTCGTCCTGCGGGTGCGCGTCCAGCGACTCGTAGAACGCGATCGACGGCTTGTTCCAGTTGACCACCGACCACGACAGTCGCGTGTAGCCGTTGTCGACGCACTCCTTCGCGAGTGTGGCGAGCAGGGCCTTGCCGTGCCCGGAACCGCGCTCCGACGGGCTGACGAACAGGTCCTCGAGGTAGATGCCGTGCGTTCCGTCCCAGGTGGAGAAATTCCGGAACCACACCGCGATCCCGACGACCCGGTCGTCGTCGTTCGCCGCGACGTGGGCGAAGGTCGACGGCTGCGGACCGAACAGGGCGTCGTCGATCTGGTCGGCGGTGACGGTGCACTCGTCACGGGCCCGCTGGTGTTCGGCGAGTTCGTAGATCATCGCGGTGATCGCAGAGACGTCCTCGGGTACTGCGCGTCTGATCATCGGGCACCTTCCTCGCTCGTGACGTTGTGGCTGACCACCTGTTGTGCCCCGTGCTCGAAGCCGAGGACGGAGTACGCACCCGGCGACATCGCGAACCGGCGTCCCTCGCTGATCGGAAGCTCCGCCCAGCGGGCGATGAGCGCGCGCGAGAAGTGTCCGTGCCCGACGAGGATCACGTCACGGTCCACGAGTTGCGAATGCGCGACGGACAGGACGAGGTCGCACCGGGTGTGCACCTGCTCGGCCTGCTCACCGCGAGGGCACGGGTGCGTCCACACGGTCCAGTCCGGCACCTGCTGCCTGATCTCGGGGGTCGTCATGCCCTCGTAGATCCCGTAATCCCATTCGGCGAGCGCGTCCCAGGTGCGCTGAATCTTCAATCCCGCCAGCTCCGCCGTCTCCCGGGCGCGTTGCCGCGGACTGACGATGACGAGGGGGTCGCGCAGTTCGAGGGCGTCCATCGCCGGACCTATCCGCCGCGCCTGGGCTTCACCCAGTTCGGTGAGGTGGACGTCGGTTCGACCGGTGTGTTTACCCCAACGGGCCCATTCCGTTTCGCCGTGTCGGAGGAGGACGATCCGACGGCCGCGCGGCGAATCACTGGGTGGCATCCATCCATCATGGCAGTCAATCTGCGTGTATGGCTCGCCTCCGGGGACGAAGTAGGTAAGGATCGAGCCGTGACAACGGTTCTTGCAGTGGCAAATCAGAAGGGTGGGGTCGCGAAGACCACCACGGTCGCTTCTCTCGGCGCAGCCCTCGTGGGGCTGGGCCAGAAGGTTCTGGTGGTGGATCTCGACCCGCAGGGATGCCTGACGTTCTCCCTCGGGCACAACCCGGACCGCCTGGACGCCTCCGTCCACGAGGTGCTGACAGGTGATCTGGCGGCGCAGGAGGCCGTGATCGACACCGAGGACGGTGTCGCTCTCCTGCCTGCGACGATCGACCTCGCGGGTGCGGAAGCGTTGCTGCTCATGCGTCCCGGTCGCGAGTTCGCCCTCAAGCGCGCTCTGGCGCCGCTGCTGGACGACTACGACACGATCATCATCGACTGCCCGCCGTCTCTCGGTGTGCTCACGCTCAACGGGCTCACGGCGGCGCAGTCGGTACTGGTGCCGCTGCAGTGTGAGACGCTCGCCCACCGCGGTGTGGGGCAGTTGCTGCGGACGGTCACCGAGGTACAGCAGATCACCAACCCCGACCTGGTGCTGCTCGGAGCACTGCCGACGCTGTACGACGCACGCACGACGCACAGCCGGGACGTGCTCTCCGACGTGTCCGACCGCTACAACCTGCCGGTTCTCGCTCCGCCGATCCCGCGGACGGTGCGATTTGCGGAGGCCACGGCGTCGGGTGCCACCGTGCTGGCGGGGCGCAAGAACAAGGGTGCCCAGGCGTACCGGGACCTGGCCGAGAATCTCGCCAAGCACTGGGCGGGATCCGAGCTCGCTACGTTTTCGCCTGGAAGTGCCGAGTAAGTTCTTCCGGCGTCGGATTCCACGCGGCGGGCCAATCCTGTTGGCGTAACTGGGCGTCCGTGCCCCCGTCGGCGAAGACGACGCTGCCGCAGAACAGTGTCGAGCCCGGTCCGAGCAGGAACTCGACGAGCGCGGCGATCTCGTCCGGACGTCCGCGCCTGCCCAGCGGCACCGGATAGAAGTCCAGCGCCTTCGCCAGTTCGGGGTCGAGGTCGTCGCCGCTGGTCATCGGCGTGTCGATCATTCCCGGCGCGATCGCGTTGAGTCGTATGCCGTTGCCGATCCACTCCGGCCGTACCGCTTCACGCCGAATCCACCAGGCCAGCGCGAGCTTGGACGCCGGGTACGCCGGGATGGCGGTCACGTGGTCGCCGATGCGCACCGCCTCCGTCTCGTCGCCGTCGAGGCACGCGGTCACCAGATTCTCGGGAATCCCCGGCTGCGTGGTGGTGCTGCTCGACGAGATCACCACCACCGAGGCGCCGCCCGCGCGCTCGAGGGCGGGCTTCAGGGCCGTCACGAGTTCCACGGCCCCGAAGTAGTTGACCGCGACGAGCCTGCCGCCCGGGACGTGCGACAGCGAGCCGAGTCCGGCGCAGCAGACGAGACCGTCCACGACTCCGCCGCTCGCCTCGGACACGGCGTCGGCCGCCGCGGTTCGTCCGCCGGGGGTCGACAGGTCGGCGGTCACGTCGGTGTGTGCGAGGTCGACTCCGATGACGGTATGACCGCCGGACTCGAGCGTGCGGCGGCTCGCCGCCCCGATGCCCGAGGCGGCGCCGGTGATCACGTAGGTTGCCATGCCGTGAATTAGAACACGTTACAGATCGCGGTGGTGCGGACTTCGGACTCCGATTCACGCGTGCCGGAATCCGCGTCGGCGTAGTGGGCGCGCAGTCCCGTGACGCCGGGCGCCCGGTCCTCGTGCAGCACGAACCGGGCGTCGTAGTCGCCGCCGTTCTGGGAGCGGAAAGGCAACGGCGCGTCGGTGAACAGGCCGGACAGGCGATCGATCAACCGGGCCGCGACACCCGGATAGTGCTCGGCGGGCAACCGGTCCGCGCTGTCGATCAGAACCGGGGGCACCACCGACATCCCCGTGTACCAGAAGATTCCGTGGTGGATCGGGAACAGGAGTTCGTCCATCTGGCCGTTGATCCCACGCGGGCCCGCACTGTCGGCGCTGCCGCCGAAACTGACGACCGTCATCGCGCGCTTGCCGGCCAGGGTGCCGTCGCCGTACCGCCGGGTGGAGCCGTCCTCGCTGCGCAGTCCGTAGCCGTAACCCTCGACGAAGACCCGGTCGAACCAGCCCTTGAGGATCGCGGGCATGCCGTACCACCACAGCGGGAACTGCACGATCACCGCGTCGGCCCACGCGAGCTTGCGCTGCTCGGCGCGGATGTCGGGGGCCAGGGTGCCCTCGGTCAGGGCCCGGCCCGACCGCGCGCCGACGAGGAGGCGGTGGTGGGGGTTGTGTCCGAAATCGCCAGCCGTCACCACCGGGTTCCATCGCATCTCGTACAGGTCCGATGTCCGGATGTCGTGGCCGGCACCGCGCAGGGCCGCGAGGGCGTCGCCGCGGAGGGCCGCGTTCAGGGACTTCGGCTCGGGATGTGCCGATACCCACAGGATCTTCATGGTTCACCTTCCGCTCGGTCGTCCTGACCCTCCGATCATGGACGCGGGGCTGCGGTCGCGACAGTTGCCGATGAGACGATATGTGAAATAATCGGGCCATGTCCGAATCGAGAGGCGGGCGGACCGGGCGCCGTCATCGCGTGGTCGTGTTCGTGCGCGACGGTCTGCTCCCGATCGAGTTCGGGATCGTCCACCGACTGTTCGGTGAGGCGCGGTCGCGGGACGGCGAGCCGCTGTACGAGGTCCTCACGTGCGCCCTCACCCCCGGCGAGGTCCGGACCGACACCGACGTGACGCTCTCGGTCGAGCACGGTCCGGCGCTGCTCGGCACGGCCGACACCGTCGTGATCCCGGCATCCGATCAGGACTACGACCCTCCGGAGGGCGGACGCCTGCCCCGTCGCCTCGCGGACGCCCTCGCGTACATTCGCCCGGACACGCGGGTGGCATCGATCTGCACGGGCTCGTTCGTCCTCGCGGCGGCCGGCCTGCTCGAGAAACGGCGTGCCACGACGCACTGGAAGTCGGCGGACGCGTTCCGGCGGCTGTACCCCGACGTGCACCTGGACCCCGGCGTGCTCTACACACACGACGGCAGCGTGCTCACCGCCGCCGGCGTCGCATCCGGAATCGATCTGTGCCTGTACATGATTCGTCTCGACCACGGTGCGTCGGTGGCCAACGAGGTGGCACGGGGAACGGTCGTGCCCCCTCATCGCAGCGGCGGTCAGGCGCAGTTCATCACCGAGCCCGTCCCGGAGGCCGACGGTGCGTCCACGGCGCGAGCGCGGGCCCGGGCGCTGTCGCATCTCGATCAACCGCTGTCGCTGCGGGAGCTGGCCGCGTGGGAGTCGATGAGCGTGCGCACGTTCACCCGGCGATTCCGGGCCGAGACCGGGATGTCGCCGACTCAGTGGATTCTCGAACAGCGGATCATCCGTGCCCGCGAACTGCTGGAGAACACCGACCTGCCGGTGGACGGCGTGGCCGCGGCTGCGGGATTCGGCACCGCGACGTCTCTGCGACAGCACCTCTCGCGCACGGTCGGCGTCTCGCCGTCCGCATACCGCGCCACTTTCCGTTGACGGCATGCTCATTCGTCCAAGTGCGGGGGGAGTGCACGGCGCTAACGTCGGGGCCATGACAGTCTCGGATACGCCTCGAAGCAACACCCTGACGATGCGGGCGCAGCCGCTCCTCGCCGTCGACGACGTCGAACGCGCAGGCGAGTGGTACCGGAAGGTCCTGGACGCGCGCAGCGGCCACGGCGGACGGGACTACGAGCAACTCCTCGTCGACGGGCACATGATCCTGCAACTGCACCGGCTCGACGAGGGCCACCACCACGGCACCCTCGGCGACCCTGCGCTCCCGCGGGGAAATGGGGTGGCGATCTGGTTCGAGACCCCCGACTTCGACGGCACCGTCGCGCGGGTGCGGGAGGTAGGTGCCGACGTGGTCACGGACGTGCACGTCAATCCCAATGCGGGACATCGCGAGATCTGGATCCGCGACCTCGACGGCTATCTGGTGGTGTTCGCCGAACCCGGGTGAGGGGCGACCTCAGCGCAGCGCCACGACATCATCGCCGCGTTGCTCGAGCACGATGTCGCCGGCCACCGTCGTGATGATCGGCCCCGCCGCGGCGTCACGCGTCACCGGGATCGTGCGAAGCAACGCGCCGGTCGACAGGTCGAGCACGGCGATGCCGGATTCCACCGGGACCAGCAGGTTTCCGGCCATCACAGCTCCCGGGCCGAGAGCGCCGGGGAAGATCCAGCGCGGTGCGAGATCGGATGCGCCGAGCGACACCACGTCCGTACCGGTCCACCAGGTGACCACCGAACTGCTCGTCGACGTGACGGGATCCGGTCCGACCCGTTGGGAGAGCGCGTATTCGGACACGGCGTTGCCGGTGCCGTCGAACAGGCCGATCCGCGGTCCGTACGACGTGCCCGCGGGGAGGTAGACGGCCGTGGTCTCGCCCGACACCCCGAGGATGCGCGCACCCTCGACACCGGCATCCACCCCCGCCAGGACGCTCGACCCGTACTCCTCGGGCTCCTGATTGTCCTTCGGCGACGGGTTCATGACCGTCAGACGATCGGCCACCTCGCCGGGGCAGCGCTCGAGAACGGACAGCCTGCTGCTGCTCGAACCGACGTCGATCAGCGTGCATCCGGCGCGTGGCTGTTTCTTGGGATTCACGGGCGCGTCCACCCGTCCGTATTCGACGGTGCGGACGAGGTCGGAGCGCCACAATTCCAGCCTGCGGTCGCCGAGGGACGCCACATACGTTCCGTCGGCCTTCAACGTCACCTCGGAATCGGCGTCGCTGCTCCGCTGCGCCAGGCGCTCGCCGGTACCACCGTCGAGTTCGGTGACCTGGGAGCAACCGCGGTCGTCGCGGTAGACGGCCACGACCTTCTCCCACGACGCCGTCACACTGCACAGGTCGAGATCACGCTCGTACCGCCACAGCTCGGTACCCGACATCCGGTCCCGTCCCACGACGTCCCCGCCGTCCGCGGTGACGACCGCACCACCGACGGCGAGGGGTGCGGTGGTGGCGGAACTGGCGGAATCCCAGATCGGGTTCAGCGTATCCGGAACCGTCAGGGCTGTGACGAGCGCAGGCGGCGGTTCGGCGGCGGTGACCGAGGTGGTGCCCCGGGCATCGCTGCGGAACCACACCACGGTGAGGGCGACCACGACCGCAACGGCGATTCCGGCAGCGACGACGAGATCGGCGCGCGAGCGCCGCTCAGGTGCCAGCACGGTGGCTGTTTACTCCGCGTTCGTCGCGGCGGCGCCGACCTTCGTGGTCCGGCGGCGGCGACGCCGGCGGGGCTTGGAGGCACCCTCGCCGTCGGTGTCCCCGCTCGAAGCGGCGGATTCGGGTGCCGTCGGCTCCGGCGACACGGACTTGGGTCCCACGGAGTCCGCGGGGCGGCCACCACGGGTGCGGCGGCGGGTGCGGGTGCGGGCCGGACGCTCCGTGCGCTCGGCTTTCTTGCCCCGCTCGGAATCGGTGTTCTCGCTTTGCTCCGTGCCCGTCTTTTCGCTCGGCTCGGATGCGACCTTCTCCACCCGGGGGCGCTTGATCGTGCCGGTCGCGCCGGCCGGGATCGACAGCTCCTCGAACAGGTGCGGGGAGCTGGAGTACGTCTCCGCGGGATCGGGGATGCCGAGGTCGAGAGCCTTGTCGATGAGCTGCCAGCGGGGGATGTCGTCCCAGTCCACCAGCGTCACGGCGATGCCGGTGCGGCCCGCCCGGCCGGTGCGGCCGATCCGGTGGACGTACGTCTTCTCGTCCTCCGGGCACTGGTAGTTGATCACGTGGGTGACGTCGTCGATGTCGATACCGCGGGCCGCGACGTCCGTTGCGACCAGCACGTCGATCTTGCCCGTGCGGAACGCCTTCAGCGCCTTCTCGCGAGCGACCTGATTGAGGTCGCCGTGGACCGAGCCGACGGAGAAACCGCGCTCGGCGAGATCGTCGGCGACCTTCTGGGCGGTGCGCTTGGTGCGGGTGAAGATCATCGTCGCACCGCGGCCGTCGGCCTGCAGCACGCGGGCCACCATCTCCGCCTTGTCGAGTGCGTGCGCCCGGTAGATGTGCTGGCTGGTCCGGTCGTGCACCGCCGAGTCGTCGGCCTGCTCGGCGCGGATGTGCGTCGGCTGGGTGAGGAACGTGCGGGCGAGCGTGATGATCGGACCCGGCATGGTCGCCGAGAACAGCATCGTCTGCCGCTTGTCCGGCACCATTCCGAGGATGCGCTCGATGTCGGGCAGGAAGCCCAGGTCGAGCATCTCGTCGGCCTCGTCGAGGACGAGGACCTCGACCTTGCCCAGGATCAGATGACCCTGGTTGGCGAGGTCGAGCAAACGGCCCGGGGTGCCCACGACGACGTCGGCGCCCTTCTGGAGCGTCGCGATCTGCGTCTCGTAGGGGCGGCCACCGTAGATGGCGAGGACCTCGAGCTTGTTCTTCTCGCCCTTCAGGTACTTCGCGGCGCCCTCGAGGTCCTTCGTGACCTGGATGCACAGCTCGCGGGTGGGGACGATGACCAGCGCGCGGGGAGTGCCGTCGAGTGCGGCCGTCCCGGTGGTGCCACTGGAGATGCGGTGGAGAAGCGGGACGCCGAAACCGAACGTCTTGCCCATGCCCGTGCGGGCCTGACCGATCAGGTCGTCGCCGGCGAGGGCGAGGGGGAGCGTCAGCTCCTGGATTGCGAACGTGCGCTCGATGCCGATCTCGTCGAGAGCGCGGACGATCTCGTCACGAACTCCGAGCTCGGCGAAGGTGGGGGCGACGTGCGTGGAGTCGAGTTGCGCCGACAGCGTGGTCTCGGTTGCGTCGTCTTCATGGTCGACGGTGATCTTGCTCAGGGGACTGGCCTTCCTCGTAGCTGCACGCACGCACGAGGTAAGGGCCAGGCCGCTGGTCGGCCCGATTTCCCAGTCGACGCTCGTCGATGTCCTCTTCCGAGTCGATCCTGCCTCTGCCTCAGCGCAGAAATCGAAGATTTCGGCGAGGCGCGGCTGGGACCGTCGATCAGGTGCGCGCACATTATCGGTGGGAACCGCTGATCGGATCGTGATCGATCATCACTCAAACCGCGTTCTCCGTGGAGGCGAACGTGGTGACGAGCGGTTGCCCATGATCATTGTAGCCGGAGAACGCCCCAGAACCGGTTACGCATGGCAAACATCACTGGCTGACACACTAGGCTGTGGCGCCATGGAGCCCAACACGCCTGCATCCTCTGATTCCACCATTCCCGCTGATCACCCCGGCGTCAGTGAACTCTTCGCGGTCCTCGCGTACGGCGAGATCTCCGCGTTCTACCGGCTGTCCGAGGACGCGCAGATGGCGCGGACCCTGCAGGGCAAAGTGGCGCTCGCCAGCATGGCGGCCGCCGAGATGGGCCACTTCGAGATGCTCGAGAAGGCGCTGACCGCGCGTGGGTTCGACATCTTCGAGGCGATGGATCCGTTCGTCCGCGCCCTGGACAACTACCACGCGTCCACCACCCCGTCGACGTGGCTCGAGGCACTGGTGAAGGCGTACGTCGGTGACGGGATCGCCGCCGACTTCTACCGCGAGATCGGGCACTCGCTGCCCGCCGAGGTCTCGCGGACGGTCGAGGAGGTGCTTTCGCAGACCGGCCACTCGGAATTCGTCGTCCACGAGGTGCAGCAGGCGATCAAGGCCAGCAACCGCGACAAGGACCGCCTCATGCTGTGGGGCAGGCGACTGCTCGGCGAGGCCATCACCCAGGCACAGTTCGTCCTGGCGCAGCGGGAGGCGCTGACCGAACTCGTCATCTCCGCGTCCGGCGACCTCAACGGTGTCGTCGCGCTCTTCGATCGCATGCAGGAGATGCACGCCGAACGCATGGCCGTGCTCGGGCTCGTGTGAGGTGTGACGGCATGTTCGCTCAGGGCACAGCCCGCAGACGCGCACCGGCGGCGGCCGCTGCATTAGCCTTGCCAGGACAGCTGATGTTTCTCGGAGAGTTCGGAGGTTGACCGTGGAGGTCAAGATCGGTGTAATCGACAGCCCGCGTGAGCTCATCGTCAGCAGCGAGCAGACCCCGGACGAGGTCGAGACATTGGTCTCGGACGCCCTCACCGGTGGCGACGGGATCCTGTCTCTGCAGGACGACAAGGGACGCAAGTACCTCGTGCAGTCCAGCAAGATCGCCTACGTGGAGATCGGCCCGTCCGATATCCGCAAGGTCGGATTCGCGCCGACCAAGTGAACACACGAGAAAGGGCCCGCAGTCGACTCGACTGCGGGCCCTTTCTCGTGCACGGTGCTAGCGCTGTTCGGGATGCAGCGGCACGCGGGACAGACCGCCCCACGCGAGCGTGACCGTCGTGTCGACCGCTTCTTCCTTCGGGATCGGGCGCGCCGCCTCGAGCCAGTACCGCGCGGTGAACTGGCTGGCGCCGACCAGGCCGACAGCGAGGATGCGGGCGCGGTAGGGGTCGAGACCGGAGTCGTGGCTGACGAGGTCGAAGACGGCGTCCACGCACGCCTCGGTGGCCTGCTCGACGCGGCTCTGCACCTGCGGTTCACCCATGAGGTCCGACTCGAACACGAGCCGGAATCCCTGCGAGTCGTTGTCGACGAAGTCGAAGAACGCCTGCACCGCGGCGCGGACACGCTGCTTGTTGTCCGTGGTCGAGCGCAGTGCCTGCCGGACGCCGGAGATCAGGCTGTCGACATAGCTCTGCAGCACCGCCACGTACAGCTCGAGCTTGCCGGGGAAGTGCTGGTAGAGGACGGGCTTGCTCACACCGGCGCACTCGGCGATCTCGTCCATACCGGCAGCGTGGTATCCGCGTGTGACGAAGACCTCGCTGGCTGCGGCGAGTAGCTGCAGTCGCCGGGCGTCGCGGGGGAGTCGCGTGCTGCGACGGGCCCCGGTGCCCTTTCCGGGGGTGGCATCGCGATCGGAGTTCGTCCGATCCGCGAGTTCAGTCATAGCGCTTCCAATCTGCACAAGTATTCCGCGTCACATTCTGTGTAACTGTGTGAACGATACCCGCGCGTAGTGAACCGTTCATGGTGGACTCGCTGGACTCGCCCGGTCAAGCATATTGCCTGACCGGTAACTGGGACCAGGTAGGGGGCGGGGGCGCCAGGTGATCCGGGTAGCCGCGACGTTGCGGATCGCATCCGCGTGACACGCCGAATGACCTGCGGACGGTGCGCTGGGACGAGGCGGTGCCGGACTGTGAGATTCTGGGCTGCGTGACTGACCGAGGAGGACCGCGTGTTCGCGGCCGGGCTCCCCAGAGCTCCGAGGACGGGGAGCGACGATCGCGCAGCATCGACCAGCGTGACGTCCGTCCCCGCGCTTCGCAGTCGGCACCGAAGGCGCAGTCGCATCAACCGCTCCGCGCGCAATGGGACCCGACCAGCCGCGACGTCGGCAGGCCCCGGAACCCGCGCCCCGAGCGGCAGGCGAGGAAGCAGAGTCGCATCGGCCGGTTCGTCTCCACCTACGGTTGGCGGGCCTACGCGATCCCGATCCTGCTGGTGGTCACGGTTCTCGTCGTGGTCGACGCGGTCCGGGACACCGGCGGTGGCAGCGAGACGACGGCCGAGACCGACACCCCCGGATTCGGCACCCTGTCCCGGGACACCGACGGTTCGAGCGTCATCGGGATCCCGCCGGAGGCCGACGGTAACTTCGCCGCCGAACTTCCCGCGGGCGCGCTGCCCGAGGGAGGTCCGTTCACGGCGGTCGGCGCTGGCACCTGGCACGTGGTTCCTGGAAGCGGGACCAAGGTCGGGCAGGGCACCGAACGCGAATTCACGTACAGCGTCGAGATCGAGGACGGGGTCGACACGTCCGGATTCGGCGGCGACGAGTCGTTCGGGCGGATGGTCGACCAGACGCTGTCGAATCCGAAGAGCTGGACGAAGGACCCGCGGTTCGCGTTCCGCCGCGTCGACCAGGGCGACCCCGACTTCCGGGTGTCGCTGACGTCGCAGATGACCATCCGCGAGGCGTGCGGCTACGACATCCAGCTGGAGGTGTCCTGCTACAACCCCGGAATCGATCGCGTCGTCCTCAACGAGCCGCGCTGGGTGCGCGGTGCCATCGCGTTCCAGGGCGACATCGGGTCGTACCGGCAGTACCAGATCAATCACGAGGTCGGGCACGCCATCGGCTACCAGGACCACCAGCCGTGCGAGACCGAAGGCGGCCTCGCGCCGGTGATGATGCAGCAGACGTTCGGGACGGCCAACAACGACATCGCGCAACTCGACCCCGAGGGAATCGTCCCGATGAACGGTCTGACCTGCCATTTCAATCCGTGGCCGTTCCCGAGGGCGTGAGCCGGGCCCGCCCCGCGCGACTGCCGGCGGGAGGGGAAGAATGGACCCCGTCGGAACGTTGAAGTCAATGCTGTCCGACACATCGGAAGCTGTCGCGCAATCGTCAGGAGTGGACCGTGTCGCTTGACCGTTCTGTGAAGACCACCGAGGCACTGCCGCCACTGGTGGAACCGGACGCCGAACTTTCCCGCGACGAGGTGGCGCGGTACAGCAGGCACCTGATCATCCCGGACGTCGGCATGGCGGGGCAGAAGCGTTTGAAGAACGCGAAGGTCCTCGTCATCGGCGCGGGCGGCCTCGGCTCACCCGCTTTGCTCTATCTTGCGGCGGCCGGTGTCGGGACACTCGGCATCGTCGAGTTCGACGAGGTCGACATGTCGAATCTGCAGCGACAGGTGATCCATGGCCGGTCCGACGTGGGCCGTCCCAAGGCCGAGAGTGCGCGCGACTCGATCCGTGAGATCAACGACAACGTCGACGTCCGGTTGCACGAGTTCCGGCTCGAGCCCGACAACGCCGTCGAATTGTTCGAGCAGTACGACCTGATCCTCGACGGCACCGACAACTTCGCCACCCGGTACCTCGTCAACGATGCCGCCGTCCTCGCGCACAAGCCGTACGTGTGGGGCTCGATCTACCGATTCGAGGGCCAGGCGTCCGTGTTCTGGGAGGACGCGCCGAACGGTCGCGGACTCAACTATCGCGACCTGTACCCGGAGGCGCCCCCGCCGGGCATGGTCCCGTCGTGCGCCGAGGGCGGGGTGCTGGGTGTGCTCTGCGCGTCGATCGGTTCGATCATGGCCACCGAGGCGGTCAAGTTGATCACCGGCATCGGGGAGTCGCTGCTCGGGCGACTGATGGTCTACGACGCACTCGACATGACCTACCGCACCATCACACTGCGCCGGGATCCGGCGCGGACCCCCGTCACCGAACTGATCGACTACGACGCGTTCTGCGGCGTGGTGTCCGACGAGGGGCAGGCGGCGGCGGCCGGTTCGACCATCACGGCCACGGAGCTGCGCGATCTCCTCGACTCCGGCAAGGACATCGAACTGATCGACGTGCGCGAGCCGGTCGAGTGGGACATCGTGCACCTGCCCGGTGCGGTGCTGATCCCGAAGGACCGCATCCTGTCGGGCGAGGCGCTGTCGGAGCTTCCGCAGAACAAGCCGATCGTGCTGCACTGCAAGACCGGGGTCCGGTCGGCGGAGGCGCTGGCCGCACTGAAGAAGGCCGGCTTCTCCGACGCCACGCATCTGCAGGGCGGCGTGATCGCGTGGGCGAAACAGGTCGACACCAGCCTGCCTGTCTACTGACCTTCGCCGTGGCGTGATTGCCCGTCCCCGGGCCAGCGCGCCTTGCGCTGTCCCCGGCCCACCCGGCGGTAGCGTTGAGTCCGTGAGCACAGGCCAACCCCCTCAACACGTGTGCTCCACGTTCGGCCTCCGGGAAGTCGAGCCCATCCCACTCGGTGCGGACTGGGACGGCGGGTGGCTCTGTGGAGACGTAGTCCTGTCAGCCGTCGCCGACCACGCGCGCGCCGCGTGGTCCGCCAAGGTCCGCGAGACGCTCGAGGTGGACGGGGTGCGGCTTGCGCGTCCCGTGCGGTCCACCGATGGCAGGTATGTGGTGTCCGGGTGGCGCG
This sequence comes from Rhodococcus sp. A14, assembly GCF_011603105.1. Taxonomy (NCBI): domain Bacteria; kingdom Bacillati; phylum Actinomycetota; class Actinomycetes; order Mycobacteriales; family Nocardiaceae; genus Rhodococcus; species Rhodococcus sp. A14. The sequence goes on from NZ_JAAOQS010000101.1 coordinate 19,508, forward strand.
CCGACACGTTCATCGAGGGCACACCCGAGCCGCGTCACGACGAGGTCGTGTCGATGTCGGGGCGGCTCCACGCCGCGACCTCGCAGCTCGACCGTCCCCGGTTCCTCGTCCAACCCCCGGTCGCGCCGTGGGCGGAGGTCGACGTGTTCGTGGCGGCGGACCGGGCCGCCTGGGAGAAGATCCCGCTGCGCAGCGCGAAGGGTGCCGAACAGCTCGAGACGCCGTCCCCCGACGGTCGCAAGAGCCTGGAACTGATCACCGGGCTCGCGACGCTGCGCAAGCCCGTCACCAGCCCGGACCAGTTGGTACACGGAGACCTGTTCGGCACCGTCCTGTTCGCCGGTGCCCTCGCACCCGGCATCACCGACATCACCCCGTACTGGCGTCCCGCGTCGTGGGCGGCGGCGGTGGCCGTGGTGGATGCGATTTCCTGGGGTGGAGCCGACGAGGCCCTCATCGGCCGTTGGGAAGATCTGCCCGAATGGCCGCAGATGCTTCTGCGTGCGGTGCTGTTCAGGCTCGCCGTCCACGTGCTGCACCCCCGCTCGACCGCAGAAGCGTTTCCCGGACTCGCCCGCACGGCCGACGTGGTGCGCCTCCTCCTCTAGGTGAGTAGCTCCGCGAACAGATCGCGGGCGGCCGTGGTCGCGGCGGACTCGTCCCCGTCGATCACCGCCCGGATCAGACGCCCGTGCTCGTCGTGGAACCCCGCGCCGGTCGCGTGCACGTGCCGGTCGACGGTCTGGGCGATCGAGGGCAGTAGCGAGTCGTAGAACTCCAGATACACGGCGTTGTGACTCGCTTCGACGATCGCGCGGTGCAGGCTGATGTCCGCCGCGACGGCGGCCTCCGTGTCGGATTCGGCCCAGCACCGGGAGCGTTCGTCGAGGAGGTTCTGCAGGCGAGCGACGTCGTCCGGGGTGCGGCGCCGGGCGGCGAGGGCGGCGGCGGTGACGTCGAGCGCCTGCCGCAGTTCCGTGACGTCGCGCTCGTGCGCGCCGGCGAAGTACTTGCCGAGTGTGCCCCCGACGTCGGAGGTGGCGACGACGTACGTGCCGGATCCCTGCCGCCGTTCGAGCAGCCCGGTGTGGACGAGCGCCTGCACTGCCTCGCGGACGGTGTTGCGTCCGGTTCCAGTGAGGTCGGACAGCGCGGTCTCGGTGGGGATCCTCTCGCCGACCGCCCACCGACCACTGCAGATCTCGTCGCGCAGCTGCTCGGTGACCTGTGAGATCAGACTCGAACGGCGCACGGGTTTTCCAAAGGTCATCCTGTCATCCTATGATTTATCTCGTGACTCTTCTACGCGGCCGCCTCCTCGTCTTCTGTGCGATCGCCATGTCTGCCCTCGTGCTGAGGCTGGCGGTCACCTCGTTCACCCCGCTGGCCTCGCAGATCCGGGAGGACATCGGGTTCTCACCGACCGTCGTCGGGGTGTTCGGGATGGTGCCGACGGCCATGTTCGCGCTGTTCGGACTGGGAACGCCGCTCATCGCCAAGCGGTGGGGCCTGGAACGGACCGCCCTCGTCGCGATGCTGATGGCCGCGGTCGGCATGCTCACGAGAGCCCTGATGAGCGACACCTGGTCGTTGCTGGCACTGTCGGCGCTCGCGCTGGCCGGCATGGGCATCGGCAACGTGGTGATTCCGCCGCTCGTCAAGCGTTACTTCTCCGACCGGCTGGCCGTGATGAGCTCGGTGTACATCGTCGGCGTGCAGATCGGCACCATCGCGCCCGCCTTCGTGGCCGTCCCGCTCGCCGAGGCCTTCGGCTGGCGGTTCTCGATCGGCGTCTGGGCGCTCCTCGGCTTCGCCGCGGCGGTCCCGTGGATTTTCCTTCTCACCCGCGAACGACGTCGCGCCGTGGTCGTGACCGCGCAACCGCCCGCGGATGTGCCGGCCGACCGTCCCCACGGGAAGGCCTGGCGATCGCCCGTCGGCTGGGGAATGGCCGGCATGTTCGGGATGACGTCGATGATCACGTACTCGATGTTCACCTGGATCCCCGACATCCTGTCCGACGCCGGCGCGAGCGAGGCGTTCGGGGGAGCCATGGTCGGTCTGTTCTCGTTCATGGGTCTCGTCGCGGCGTTCGGGGCCCCCACGCTGTGTGCCCGGATGCGCAACCCGTTCCCGATCGTGATCGGGTGTGCGGTCTGTTACCTCGTGGCCTTCAGTGGACTGCTGCTCGCCCCGATGAGCGCGCCGATCCTGTGGATCGTGCTGCTCGGGCTCGGGCCCAGCACGTTCCCGATGTCGCTGACGCTGATCAATCTCCGCACGCGCAGCCACATCGGCTCGGCGACGCTGTCCGGTTTCACCCAGGGAGTGGGTTACGCCGTCGCGTGCCTCGGGCCGTTACTGTTCGGGGTGTTCCACGATGCCTCCGGCGGGTGGACCCTGTCGTTCGGATTCTTGACGTTCGGTGTGGTGATCCTCCTCATCGCAGCGTTCCAGGCGTGCAAGCCGCGCATGCTCGAGGACAGCTGGCACGTCGATTCCGAGCCTGAGGACGCTCTTCGACACGCCTAGGAAACATGCAGGAAACCTCACATCGGCCTGGCTGAAAAGTGAGGATCAGTTGACGTTGCGGTCACCGACCGCAGCACCGCCGCAACACCGGTTTTCTACCTTTGGGTCTCCCACACAACGAGGAGGCCCGGGTGAAGAAGCACTACATCGAGCACTGGGACGCGGAAGACGTCGACGCCTGGGAGGCGGGCGGCAAGGACATCGCCAAGCGGAACCTGATCTGGTCGGTGGTCGCTGAGCACGTCGGCTTCTCCGTCTGGTCGATCTGGTCCGTCATGGTGCTGTTCATGCCGACCGACATCTACGGGATCGACGCGGCGGGCAAGTTCTTCCTCGTCGCGGTCCCGACCCTCGTCGGCTCGATTCTGCGCATCCCGTACACGGTGGCGACGGCCCGATTCGGCGGCCGCAACTGGACCGTCTTCAGTGCCCTCGTCCTGCTCGTGCCGACGCTGTTCACCCTGTACCTGATGATGAACCCCGGCGCGTCCTACACGACGTTCATCCTCGTGGCCGCACTCGCCGGCGTCGGCGGCGGCAACTTCGCCTCGTCGATGACCAACATCAACGCGTTCTACCCGCAGCGACTCAAGGGCTGGGCACTCGGCCTCAACGCCGGCGGCGGCAACATCGGCGTCCCGATGATCCAGGTGATCGGCCTGCTCGTGATCGCCACCCTGGGTAACACGGAGCCCTGGATCGTCTGCGCCGTCTACCTCGTCTTCATCGCCGTCGCCGCGGTCGGCGCCGCCCTGTTCATGGACAACCTCGGCAACCAGAAGTCCGATCTCCGGTCGATGGCCAAGGCGCTGAAGTTCTCCGACTCGTGGGTCATCAGCTTCCTCTACATCGGCACGTTCGGATCGTTCATCGGCTTCAGCTTCGCGTTCGGCCAGGTCCTGCAGATCAACTTCCTCGCCGGTGGCGCCACCCCCGCCGCGGCCGCGCTGCACGCCGCGCAGATCGCCTTCATCGGACCGCTGCTCGGCTCCATCGCGCGGCCGATGGGCGGCAAGCTCGCCGACCGCATCGGCGGCGGCAAGATCACGCTCTACACGTTCGTCGCCATGGCGCTCGCCGCCGCAGTGCTGGTCACCGCCGGCACCGTCGACGACGGGACGCCCGGCGCGGCCACGGCCGGAGTGCTGGTGGCGTTCGTGTTCGGCTTCATCACGCTCATCCTGCTGGCGGGCATCGGCAACGGCTCGGTCTACAAGATGATTCCGTCGATCTTCGAGGCCAAGGCGCAGGGACTCGAGGGACTGAGCCGGGACGCCAAGGCGGCGTGGTCGCGCGCGATGTCCGGCGCCCTCATCGGGTTCGCGGGCGCCATCGGCGGCCTCGGCGGCGTCGGCATCAACCTGGTGCTGCGCGCGTCCTACGGCGGCACCGCGAAGTCCGCGACCATGGCGTTCTGGGTGTTCCTCGCCTTCTACATCGCCTGCATCTTCGTCACCTGGTTCGTCTTCCTGCGCCGCCCGTCCGTCACTCGTGGGCTCACCGTCTCCGACGGCGACGACGAAAAGGTGTCGGTCTCGGCGTGACCTCACGCAGTACCGCATGAACTCGAGTAATTCAGCTAGAAGGAGCGACGGCATGAGCCGCAAGTCAGCAGTGGTCATCGGGCACGGAATGGTCGGACATCGATTCGTCGAGGCGTTGCGTGCGCGCGACGAGTCGGACGACTGGTCGGTGACGGTGCTCTGCGAGGAGCCCCTCCCCGCGTACGACCGGGTGGGACTGTCCTCCTATGTGGGGGCGTGGGACCCCAAGGAGCTTGCGCTCGCGGGTAACGACTACCCGGACGACGCTCTCGTCGATCTCCGGATCGGCCGCCGGGCCGCGACCATCGATCGGGAGTCCCGCAAGGTCACCACCGATTCGGGTGAGGTCGTCGCGTACGACGCTCTCGTGATGGCCACCGGTTCGTACCCGTTCGTGCCGCCGATCCCCGGGCACGACCGGCCGGAGTGCTTCGTCTACCGCACGCTCGACGACCTCGACGGCATCCGGAAGCGTGCCGACGCGGCCGGACCCGGCGCCGTCGGTGTCGTCGTCGGCGGTGGCCTGCTCGGACTCGAGGCCGCGAACGCCCTCAAGTTGATGGGCATGACACCGCACGTCGTCGAGTTCGCGCCCCGGCTGATGCCGCTGCAGGTGGACGAGGGCGGCGGAGCGCTGCTCGCCAACCTGGTCACCGACCTGGGTCTCACCGTCCACACGGGTGTCGGCACCGCGGGCATCACCGAGGGTCCGGACGGGATCAGCGTCGAACTGTCCGACGGTTCGGTGATCGAGGCCGCGCTGCTGGTGTTCTCCGCGGGTGTGCGGCCGCAGGACCAGCTGGCCCGCGACGCCGGACTCGAGGTCGGCGAGCGGGGCGGGATCATCACGGACCTCGGCTGCCGCACGTCGGACGAGAACATCTACGCGGTCGGCGAGTGCGCCGCGGTGGAGGGACGGTGCTACGGCCTCGTCGCTCCCGGTTACACCACCGCGGAGATCGTCGCGGACCGGTTGCTGGGCGGAGCGGCGGAGTTCCCGGGCGCGGACCTGTCCACCAAGCTCAAGCTGATGGGTGTGGACGTCGCCAGCTTCGGCGACGCGCACGCTCAGACGCCCGGAGCCCTGGAGGTGGTCCTGAGCGACGCCGCCAAGGGCACCTACGCCAAGCTGGTCGTGTCCGACGACGCGAAGACGCTGCTCGGCGGCATCCTCGTCGGCGACGCCTCCGCGTATGCGTCGCTGCGCCCGCTCGTCGGACGTGAGCTGCCGGGCGATCCGGCCTCGCTGATCTCGCCGGCGGGGGAGAAGCCCGGCGCCGGGTCCCTGCCCGACGACGCCGAGGTGTGCTCCTGCAACGGCGTCACCAAGGGTTCGATCTGCGGGGCCATCGCCGACGGTGCCTGCGACATCGCGCAAGTCAAGAGCTGCACCAACGCGGGAACGACGTGCGGCGGCTGCCTGCCGACCATCAAGCAGCTCCTCGCGTCGTCCGGCGTGGTGATGTCCAAGGCGCTGTGCGAGCACTTCGAGCAGTCCCGCGCCGAGCTGTTCGAGATCGTGCAGGCCACCGACACGCGCACGTTCTCCGCGCTGATCTCGAAGTACGGGAAGGGTTCGGGCTGCGACATCTGCAAGCCCGTCGTCGCATCAATCCTCGCGTCCACCGACTCGGACCACATCCTGCACCGCAACCAGGCGGGTCTGCAGGACACGAACGACCACTTCCTGGCCAACATCCAGAAGAACGGCACCTACTCCGTGGTGCCGCGGATGCCCGGCGGCGAATGCACCCCCGAACAGCTCATCGTCATCGGCGAGGTGGCCCGCGACTTCGGCCTCTACACGAAGGTCACCGGCGGTCAGCGCATCGACCTGTTCGGCGCCCGCGTCGAGCAGCTGCCCGCGATCTGGAAGCGTCTCGTCGACGCGGGCATGGAGTCCGGTCAGGCCTACGGCAAGTCGCTGCGCACCGTGAAGAGCTGTGTCGGATCCACCTGGTGCCGATACGGCGTGCAGGACTCCGTCGGTATGGCGGTCGACCTGGAGAACCGGTACCGCGGCCTGCGGTCCCCGCACAAGATCAAGTTCGGTGTCTCGGGCTGCGCCCGCGAATGCGCCGAGGCGCGCGGCAAGGACGTCGGCGTCATCGCCACCGAAAACGGCTGGAACCTGTACGTCGGCGGCAACGGCGGCCAGTCTCCGAAGCACGCCCAGTTGCTCGCCGGTGGGCTCGACGACGAGACCCTGGTCCGGTACATCGACCGGTACCTCATGTTCTACATCCGCACCGCGGATCGTCTCCAGCGCACCGCGCCGTGGGTCGATTCCCTCGAAGGCGGGCTCGACCACCTCAAGGCCGTGGTGTGCGAGGACAGTCTGGGCATCGCCGCCGATCTGGAGGCTGCCATGGCCAAGCACGTTCTGGGATACAAGGACGAGTGGGCGGGCGTGCTCGAGGACCCGGAGAAGCTGTCGCGGTTCGTGTCGTTCGTCAACGCGCCCGAGGAGGCCGATCCGACCGTCTCGTTCGACGACACGGGCGTCCGGAAGGTCCCGGTGTTGATGGGAATGCCGAAATTCGCAGCTTCTACATCGGAGTAATCCCCGCTTAACGCTGCGGAAACACCGACCCCGAACGATGTATCCAAGCACGGATACACACCAGCCCGAAGGAGGACTGTGATGACCGTCGTCGACATGAACGTGCACAGTGCCAGTGGAACCAGGCGTGAAAGCGTCCAGTCAGGCCGTCTCGAATGGACGTCCGCGTGCCCGCTCAGCCAGCTGATTCCCGGTCTCGGGGTGGCGGTGCTGCTGCGGGGCGGGGAGCAGGTGGCACTGTTTCTCCTCGAGGACGGATCACTGCGCGCCGTGGGCAACATCGACCCGTTCGGGCGCGCGGCCGTGATGTCCCGCGGCCTCGTGGGTGACCGGGCCGGCGAGCCCACCGTGGCGTCGCCGCTGCTCAAGCAGGTGTTCTCGCTGGTCGACGGACGCTGCCTCGACGACGAGTCGGTGCGGCTGCCCGTGTACGACGTGCGGGTGTGGGCCGGCGTCGTCCAGGTTCACAGCACGAACGCGTGAACGACGACACGCCGCTGTGCGGGTTCACGATCGGAATCACGGCGTCCCGGCGTGCGGAAGAGTTCGCCACGCTGCTGACGCGGCGCGGTGCCACCGTGGTGCACGCCCCGGCCATCCGCATCATCCCGCTGGCCGACGACACGGAACTCGAGCGCGTCACGCGCCAGATCATCGACAACCCGCCGGAGATCGTCGTCGCGACGACGGGGATCGGCTTCCGCGGCTGGATGGAGGCCGCGGACGGCTGGGGCGAAGCGGAGGAGCTGGGCCGGGCACTGGCCGCGAGCCGCCTGCTGGCCCGCGGACCCAAGGCGAAGGGCGCGATCCGGGCCGCGGACCTGCGGGAAGAGTGGTCACCCGCCTCGGAGTCGTCGGCGGAGGTGCTTGATCACCTGCTCGGTGAGGGCGTCGAAGGCAAGCGCATCGCGGTCCAGTTGCACGGTGCCACCACGGAATGGGAGCCGGTCGCGGACTTCTGCGAGGTGCTCCGCTGTGCGGGCGCCGACGTGATCGCCGTCCCGGTATACCGGTGGACGCCGCTCGAGGACCAGGCCCCGATGGACCGGATGATCGAACTGATCGCCTCCGGCGGGCTCGACGCGGTCAGCTTCACCAGCGCACCGGCGGTGGCCTCGCTGCTGACCCGCGCCAAGGAGACCGGAATGATCGAGATGGTGCTGCACTCGTTCCGGCACCGAGTTCTCGCGGCCTGCGTGGGACCGGTGACCGCGGGACCGCTGCGCGAACTCGAGGTGCCGACGACGATGCCGGCGCGCTCGCGGCTGGGGGCACTCGCCCGGCACATCGCCGACGAGCTGCCCAGGCGGGCGAACAAGATCCAGACCGCCGGGCACGAATTGAGCATCCGGGGCGGCTGCGTGGTCGTCGACGGCGAGGTGCGGCAGTTGCCCCCCGCTGCGATGTCGCTGATGCGTACGCTCGGCGCCCGGCCCGGCCGGGTCGTCCCCCGGGACGAACTGCTGGCGGCACTGCCCGGTGGCGGTGGCGACACCCACGCCGTCGAGACGGCGGTGGCCAGGCTGCGGGCGTCCCTGGGTGCACCGAAAGCCGTCCAGACGGTGGTCAAGCGGGGATACCGCCTCGCTCTCGACCCCGTCGACTGCGTCGATTCACGTGAGGAGGGACAGCAATGAACGAGACAGCACTGGTACTGGTGGCACACGGCACGCGGAGTCCCCGGGGCGTGGAGATGATCGCCGCGCTCGCCGACGCCGTCGCCGAGCAGGTCGGACCCACCCGGGTCTCCTTCGTGGACGTTCTCGGGCCGTCGCCGGCCGAGGTGCTCCGCGACATCACCGGGCCCGCCGTCGTGGTCCCGGCGTTCCTTGCGTCGGGCTACCACGTCCACACCGATGTTCCGCGGGAAGTCGCGGACAGCGGTCACCCCTCGGTGGCCGTGACCCGGGCGCTGGGACCGGACCCCGTTCTCGCCGAGGTCCTGCTGCGGCGCCTCGTCGACGCGGGCTGGCGGCCCGGCGACGCGGTCGTGCTCGCCGCGGCCGGCTCGTCCGACCCGCGGGCCCTGCGCGACGTCCGGCGCGCCGCGGCGCTGTTGTCGGAACTCGTGGCGTCGCGGGTCCGGATCGGCTACGTGGCGACGGCGCAGCCGCGCGTCCCCGACGTGGTGGTCGGATTGCGTGCGGACGGCGAGAAGCGCGTGTTCGTCGCGTCGTATCTCCTGGCCCACGGACTGTTCCACGCGCGTCTCGCTGATGCCGGTGCGGACGGAGTGGCCGAGCCGCTCGGTGTCGATCCGGCCATCGTCGGCCTCGTGGCGGAGCGCTACCGCAGCGGAATTCCGGCCGCACAGCGCACCCTGTCGTTCCAGCGCTGACCCGTCAGCGCGGGAGCGGCACCAGCTCTGCCAGATCCCCGTCGGCCGCGCCCGCCGGGACCAGCGCCAGCGCTTCGCGGTCGATGAGGCCTGCGAGATGCGCGGTCCGGACTCCGGGGTCGACGCGCCACGTGCCGTCCGGTTGCGGGACGGCGGGCAGGATCCGGGTGGCGTCGCCACTGACCTCGGACGCATTCGCGATACGCGCCAGCTGACGCGGTGCCGGAGTGCGACCCGTGAGTGCGGCCGCGATGGACGGAACCGTGGTCAGGAGCGTCGCGACCGCGGCGTACGGGTTTCCGGGCAGCCCGAGCACCACCCGTCCGTCCGGCAAAAGGGCGGTCACCTGCGAACCGCCGGGGCGGCACCGCACCCTCCCCACCACGATCCGGGCCTCCGCCCGGTCGAGCGCCGCACGCAACTGGTCGGCCGCGCCGCCGCCGGTCGCCCCGACGATCACGATCAGGTCGGGCCGGCGGACTTCCCGGAACAGTTCGTCGAAGCTGTCGGACGTGTCCCGTAGGTGGGTGTCCGCGACCGTCCGGATGCCGCACCACAAGAGGAACTGGGGGAGAACGGGTCCCAGAGCGTCCCGCGTCTGCCCTCGTCGCAGCGGACCTTCCCGCCGGATCTCGTCTCCCGTCACCACCACGTGCGCGCGGACGGGGCCGCGGACCCCCGCGGTGGTCACCTCCGCGCTCGCGGCGGCGGAGACGAGTGCGGGCGTGACGGCCGTGCCCTCCACGGCGAGCCGGTACCCCTCGTGCCAGTCCTCGCCGCGTCGTCGCGCGTCGTCGCGCACGGGGGCGTCCTGGCTGCGGGACAGTCGCGGTCCCTCGGAAGTGTCTGTCGCCACGGCGAATTCGTCCCGCACGACGGCGGTGGCGCCGCTGGGGAGGTGCGCACCCGTTGCGATCCGGGCCGCCTCGCCCTCCGCCAGCTCGAGTTCCTCGGAGCTTCCCGCGTACCGGATGTCACCGCGCAGCAGCCACGGACCGTCGCCCGCGACGGCGTATCCGTCCATGGCGGAGACGGCGATGCGCGGCAGAGCCTCGGCGGCGAGCAGCGGCTCGGCGAGGGTGGCGCCGAGCGACGTGCCGAGCGCCGCGGACCGCGGTGGGAGCGGGGGGACCGCGGTCAGGATCGCGTCCCTGGCCTCGGCGATCGTGACCGGCGCCGCCGCGGCCCTGCTCCGGGCCCGCTCGACGTCCGCCGGTGTGTCGCAGTCGGTGACCCCGCGGAAGAGGACCGTGTCGAACGTGTCCGGAACGAGCGCCTTCATGGGCTGATTGACCGCCGACCCGAGCGAGCGCACGCGCTCGGTCAACGCACCGACGCGCCACGCGGACAACAGGAACTGCAGGCGGCCCGACTCGTCGACCGCGAACACGGTGTCGGCGTCCTGCACGGCGGCGGCGAGGGCCTCCACCATCGCGGGTTCCGCGAACGGCAGGTCCGACGCGAGCAGTATCACCCGGTCTCCCGGTTCGGCGTCGAGGACCGCCAGTCCGGCGGCCACCCCCGCGACCGGCCCGGCGCCCGGTGGCGTCTCCTGCGTCTGGAGCACCGTCGAATCGAGGTCGGCGCGCCGTGGTCCCACGACCACGATGCGTTCACAGTCGTCGACGGCGTCGAGCGCGGTGTCGAGCATCCGGCGTCCGCCGACCACCACGGCCGGCTTGTCGACGCCGCCCATCCGAGTGGCTCGTCCACCGGCGAGGACGATCGCGTGAACGGGTGCGGCAGAGTTCATTCCCTCATGCTGCCGCACATCCTCAGTCGCTGTGCAGGTGGCTGCGCGGGGGTCCGGCGAGCCCGGACCGTCCGCCGTGCGCCGTGCTGACGCAGAGCCAGGCCACCGACGCCAGGCTGAGGGTCAAGAGGATTCCAATTACCAGCATGTATCGATTGTCGGTGCAAAGTGGACCGCGATTTCCAGTCCTCTGTGGGAAAGTGGCCTGTATGAGTGTGGAACCAGTCCGAACCGTCTCGGCAGCCGAGTTGGCGGTGCTGCTCGGTGCGGCGCCCACTGGCGGGCAACCGCTGTACCGCGGGCTCGCCGACGCCCTCCGCGAGAAGGTCGCCGACGGATCGATGGCCGTGGGAGTCCGGCTGCCCGCCGAACGGGCCCTTGCGGAGGAACTCCGGCTCAGCCGGGTGACCGTCAGTGCCGCGTATCGGGAACTGCGCGAGGCCGGTTGGGCGTCGGCGCGACACGGATCGGGCACATTCGTGGCGATGCCGTCGGGTCCGCCGGCGTGGGGGAGCATGGTGGGTGCGCCGGTGGACGGTGTCGTCGACCTCGTCAACGCCGCGCCGGCCGCCGCCCCCGAACTCAGGGAGGCCTATCTGGACGCCGTCGACGAGCTGCCCCGTTTCATGCCCCAGCACGGATACCACCCCGGCGGGCTGGCGACGCTCCGCGCGGCGATAGCAGGCCATTACACGAGCCGGGGTCGCCCGACCACCGCGGACCAGATCCTCGTCACCGGCGGCGCGGGCGATGCCACCGAAGTGGTGTTCGAGGCTCTGGTCGAGGCGGGCGACCGGGTCCTGGTCGAACATCCGACCTATCCCGGCGCGGTCGAGTCCGTGCAGGCCGCCGGCGGCAGGCCTGTTCCGGTGCCGATCGATGCGACCGACCCGGACGCGTTCGTGGCCGAGGCGGACCGGGCTGCGCGGCAGAGCGCCCCGACGGTGGCGTACCTGATGCCGGACTTCTCCAATCCGTCGGGAGCCAGGGCGACTCCCGACGGCAGGCGGCGGCTGGCCGCGACCCTGGCCCGCCACGGCGTGGTGACCGTCGTCGACGAGGTGGCGGCGGAACTCGTGCTGGACGGCTCGGACGACCTCGAGCCGTTCGGCGTCCCGGTCCCGGAATCGGCGACCGTGGCGATCGGCAGCCTCAGCAAGACCGTGTGGGGAGGTATCCGCATCGGCTGGGTGCGCGCCGAGGCCGCCCGCACCGCGCAGATGGCCAAGATCATGGCGCGCAGGCAATTGTCGGTCTCGGTGCTGGATCAGCTTGCTTCCGTGCGCTTGTTCGCCTGGCACGACCGTCTGGTCGCGCAGCGCCGCCGTGACCTCCTGGTGCAGCGGGACGCGCTCGCGGCGGCCGTCGACGAGCAGTTGCCCGGGTGGGACTACGTGCTGCCCGCCGGGGGTCTGTCCCTGTGGTGCACGCTCCCCGGCGGAACGAGTTCGACGGAACTCGGCGCTGCAGCACGGTCGAGGGGCTTGCTGCTGGCTCCCGGGCCCCGATTCGGCACCGGCCATCTTTTCGACGACCACCAGCGGTTACCCTTCACGCGGCCGGTGTCCGAGCTGACTGCGGCCGTGAATATCCTTGCCACCCTGGTCGTGTCCGGCGACGCCTCGATGTCCGCGACGCCGACGCTCGTCGTGTGACGTGCGGGTGTTCGACGGCGAAAGTACCTGTGAATCGAAGTATCGGTCAGAGACCACTTCGGTACCGGGAAAGCGGCTGATCTTTATCGACGCTCTGGCATAGTGATGCCGTCGACCCGCTCGCTGAATTGTGGGGTATGTCATGGGTTCGTTGTTCCGCAGATCCTTCGGCACCGCTGTACTCGGCTCGGTCCTCGCGCTGACTGCCGCCCTCGTGGGCGCAGGTACCTCCGCGGCACAACCACCATTGCTGCTGTCGCT
>NZ_JAAOQS010000102.1:0-32097 GCF_011603105.1 Rhodococcus sp. A14
GTGATCCGGTGCGGGTCCGGTGCTGCCGCGGACGACGAGTGTGGTCGGTGCGGTGACGGCGGTCGGCGCGCCCGCGTCTGGGGTGGGGGCGAGTGTGTCGAGGACGAGTCGGGCGGCGATCTCACCCTGTTCGCGGACGGATTGGTGCACGGTGGTCAGGTCGGTGAGTGCGGCGAGCGGATGGTCGTCGATTCCGACGACGGAGACGTCCTCGGGAATGCGCAGGCCTCGGCGGCGCAGTGTTCGGATGGCTCCGAGTGCGAGTTCGTCGCTGTGCGCGAAAACGGCGGTCGGAGCCGATTCCGGGGTGGCGTCGAGGATGTCCGCCATCGCCTCTGCGGCGTTGATGCCGCCCCAGTCGACGTCGCGGACGAGGCAGTGATCCACTGCGATGCCCGCTCCGGTCAGTGCGTCGACATACGCCTCCGATCGACCGGAGCGTGCCGGCCACCCGGGCTGATCGGGGTCGTGGGCGGCGATCATGGCGATCCGCCGGTGTCCTGATTCCAGGAGGTGGTCGACGGCGAGCCGGCCGGCGTGGTAGTCGTCGATGCAGACGTACGGGTAGTCGGCGCTCTGGCCGCCGGCGGCGACGATGCTCACGCCCATCAGTGCGAGCCGTTCGCGCTCGCGTTGGTCCACCGGGAACGCGACCACCACCACGGCGTCGACTTTCCGTCGAGCGGGCAGTCGGGTGAAGAAGTCCTGGCGGTCCTCGGGGCCGCCGACCTGGTACAGCAACAGGTCGAAGTTCGCTGATGCGAGCACCGTCTCGATTCCATTGACCATCTCGCCGAAAAACCAGCGCTCGATATGGGGAACGACCAACGCCACCCGTCGGGTCGGGCCGCCGGCGAGGCGGACCGCGTCCGGGGAGATGACGTAGTCGAGGCGGCGGGCGGTGGCGAGGACCTTTGCCTTGGTTGCCGCGGAGACGCCGTACGAGTCGTTGAGCGCGCGGGAGGCGGTCGTCAGCGAGACGCCGGCTTCCCGAGCGACGTCGCTGAGACTCAAAGAACCAGGTTGATCGGGCACGAAGCGATGGTAGCCCGACCGACCTTGATTTCGGAAGCGCTTCCGACATAGGCTTCGGAAGCGCTTCCGAATTGTGATGCGCGTCTCAATGCGGAGGAGCTATGGACTCACACCACTTCACCCGGGGCCGGTGGGCGCGCAGGTTCGCCGCGGTCGCCGGAGCCGCGATCCTGCCTTCGACGGTGGCCTGCGCGCCGCCGGGCAGCGGCTACACCACGACAGCACCGACGGAGCCGGTAGCGGTGCGCACGGATCTCGGTACCGACCCGATCGAGTTGACCCTGTACGACGGGGCGGGGCTGAAGAAGATCGACGAGGCCCTGATCGCGGCGTTCACCGAGCGCCACCCGAACGTCACCATCACCGCGCGCTACGACCCGGACGAGGTTCAGGCGGTCAACGCGCCCCGGGTGCTCGCCTCGGATAATCCGCCGGATATCGCGCGGATCATTGCGCTGCCGGCGGCGGTGGCCAACCGCCAGCTCACCGCACTCGATCCGTGGGCCGACGCCTACGGCTGGAACGAGCTACCGGAGGGGCAGATGGCCATGTACCGGGTCGATGACGCCGGGGTCCGGGGCACCGGTCCGCAGTACACGATGGCCAGCGGGTTCACCCTGACCGGTCTCTACTACAACAAGGATCTCGCGAACCGCATCGGAATGACCTCACCGCCCACCACCGTCGAGGACTTCGAGCAGGCACTCGCGGCGGCGAAGACCGCCGGGCTGGTCCCGATCATGGCCGGCAACAAGAGCGCCCAGGTCACCTTCCTGGTCCAGATGATGCTGAATGCATCGTTGGGGCGCGATGCGGTCAACGACTGGGTCTTCAACGCTCCCGGTGCCACACTCGACACCCCCGCCGGCGTCGATGCGGCCGCGGTCGTGGCCGACTGGGCCGCGAACGGCTACTTCCCCCAGGACACCAACGGCACCGACGCGACCGCCGCCGCCGGTCGGTTCGCCGCCGGCGAGGCACTGTTCTACGCCTCCGGTAACTGGGATGCCGCGGCCCTGCAGACCAAGATGGGCGGCAACGTCGGCTTCGTTCTCCCGCCGGCACCGGCGGGAGAACCCGTGCTGGCCATGTCGGATCCGGTGTCCAACTTCGCAATCCCCTCGGGCTCGGACGACAAGAACGCCGCCGCAGCCTTTTTGGACTTCCTCCGCTCCGAGGCCGGCCGGCAGGTCGCGGTCGACGCCGGTTTCGCCCCCTCCGGCACCGGCGAGGTCCCGGCCACCGCACCCGGATCGCTGGGCGCCCAGATCCAGGCCGCCTTCGGCAGGCTGGTCGCCGCCGACGGCCAGGTCCAGTTCGTCCAGAACGCCACCAACGGCATGTCCGGCACCTGGTTACCGCAGGTCCAGATGCTCGCCGCCGGCCGAACGACGCCCGCCGAGATGATGGGCGCCGTCCAATCCGCCTACGAGCAGGACCTTCTCCGATGACCTCCACCGCGCACACCCCCCAGACCTCCCCCGTCCGGGCGTTCGGTCACCGCGCCGCAATCCGGCCCGACCGGGGGCACCGCGCCAAACGAGCCCTGACCGGATGGCTGTTCGTCCTCCCCGCGGCGCTGGTGTACACGGTCTTCGTGCTGCGGCCGCTGCTGACCACCATCTGGTACTCCCTCTACAACTGGGACGGCATCTCCGTCGGCAGCTGGGTCGGGCTCGGCAACTACGGCCGCGTGCTCACCGACCCGCAGTTGCTGTCCTCGATCGGCCACGCGTTCTTCCTCATCGCGTTCTTCACCGTCTTCCCGGTGATCGGCGGACTTCTCGTCGCCGCCCTGCTCCAGGAGATCCGCATCCGCGGCCTCGGAACAATGACCCGCACGTTGCTGTTCCTGCCGCAGATCATCCCCGGCGCCGCGGCCGCGGTCGCCTGGGTGTGGATGTTCTCGAGCAACGGCACCGTGAACCAACTCCTCTCGGCCGTCGGCCTCGGCGGCCTCACCCGGTCGTGGCTCGGCGACTTCGACTGGGCGCTGCCCGCGGTCGGCGTCATCGGGACCTGGCTCGGGCTCGGATTCTGCACCATCTTGCTCATGGCGGGCATCGGGAAGATCGACATTGCGATCTACGAGGCGGCCCGACTCGACGGTGCCGGCTTCTTCAGCACCTTCCGCTACGTCACGGTTCCCGCCCTGCGGGCCGAAATCGGGGTCTGCGTCACCGTCACCGTCATCGCCGCTCTTGCCAGCTTCGACATCGTGTTCATGTCCACCCAGGGCGGTCCCGGCTACGCGACCACCGTTCCCGGCGTCCAGATCTACCAGCTTGGTTTCACCGAAGCCCGGGTCGGCCTCGCCAGCGCACTCGCCGTCGTCCTCACCGGGCTGATCCTGCTGGTCATCCTGCCGATCCAGCGCTTCTTCAGAGAGAACTGATCATGAAAACCTCCGTCCGCCAACGCATCCCCGGACTCGTCCTGCTGCTGGGCACCATGATCTTCTCGATTCTGCCGTTGCTGAGCATGCTGTCGGCGGCGCTGCAACCGCAGGGCACCGTCCCCTTGGGGCTGTCGTGGCCGTCGAACCCGCAGTGGCACAACTTCCTCGACGCCTGGCGCGTCGCCGAGGTGACACCCCTGCTGATCTCGAGCATCATCCTCGTCGCCGGAGTCGTCCCGGTCGCCGCGTTGTTCGCCGCGATGGCCGGCTACGGGCTCGGTCAGCTGAAGGTCCCCGGCGGCACCGTCGTATTCCTGCTCCTGCTGCTGGGGTTGACCCTCCCCCGGGAAGCGACGATCGTGCCGCTCTACTACCAGCTGCGCGAGATGAACCTGCTCAACACCCGCCTGGGCCTGATCCTGGTCCTGATCGGCACGTTCATGCCGTTCGCCGTCTTCTGGATGCGGGCCCACTTCCTCTCGATGCCGAAGGAGCTCACCGAGGCCGCGGAACTCGACGGCGCCGGCCCCTGGCAGGCGTTCCGCCATGTCCAGATCCCGCTGGCGGTCCCGGCGCTGGCCTCGCTGTGCCTGCTGCTGTTCCTGTGGACCTGGAATACCTTCCTGCAGGCCATCGTCCTGATCGACGACCCCAGCAAACGCACCATGGCGGGCGCACTGCAGAACTTCGTCGGCCAGTACTCCACCGACGTCGTGCTCCTCAACGCCGGTTCACTGTTGATCATGGCACCCACCATCGTGGTGTTCCTGCTGTTCCAACGCCACTTCGTCAAGGCGATGATCTCCGGCGCCGTCAAGGGCTGACCGTGCCCGCGCACCCATCACCACACCCACACCACCCCCAGGGGGAAACCATGCCCACAGCACGTCAGTGGTGGCACGACGCCGTCATCTACCAGGTGTATCTGCGCAGCTTCGCCGATGCCGACGGCGACGGCATCGGCGACATCACCGGCCTCCAGGCCCGCCTGCCGTACCTCGTCGACCTCGGGGTGGACGCCGTGTGGATCACCCCCTGGTATCGGTCACCGATGGCCGATGGCGGCTACGACATCGCCGACTTCCGCGCCATCGACCCGCTCTTCGGCACCCTCGACGACGCGGACACCCTCCTGGCCGCCGCCCACGCCGCCGGACTCCGCATCATCATCGACCTGCCCGCCAACCACACCTCGCACACCCACCCCTGGTTCCGGGACGCCCTGAACAGCGCTCCCGGTTCGCCCGAGCGCGCCCGGTACTTCTTCCGCGACGGACGCGGCGACACCGGCGAACTCCCACCGAACGACTGGATCAGCGCCTTCGGCGGACCGGCCTGGACCCGCACCACCGGAGACGACGACCAACCCGGCCAGTGGTACCTGCACCTGTTCGCCCCCGAACAACCCGATCTCGACTGGACCAACCCGCAAGTGCGCGCCGACTTCGCCGACGTCCTGCGGTTCTGGTTCGACCGCGGCGTCGACGGGATGCGCATCGACGCCGTGTCGGCCATGGCCAAGGTTCCCGGCCTGCCCGACGCCGGCCACGCACCCGGAGCCCGTTTCGAATCCAGCACGTGGGTCGACAACCCGCACTGGGATGTCGACGACCTCCACACCATCCTGCGCGAGTTCCGCACCATCGCCGACACCTACGGCCCCGACCGCATGTTCGTCGCCGAGGCGATCGTCCGCAGCCCCGAGCGCCTGGCCCGCTACGTGCGACCGGACGAACTGCACACCGCCTTCAACTTCGACTTCCCCCGAGCCGGCTGGAACCCGGCAACGCTGCGCGAGGCCATCGACCGCAGCCGCGACGCGCTCCGTGAGGTCGGAGCACCGGCCACCTGGGTGCTCTCGAGCCACGACGAGACCCGCCACCTCACCCGATTCGGGCGCGCCGACACCAGCACCCTGCCCATGACCCTGACCGCCGGCACCGACTCCGACCTCGCCCTCGGCACCCGACGCGCCCGTGCCGCCGCCCTGCTCATGCTCGCCCTGCCCGGCGGTGCCTACCTCTACCAGGGCGAAGAACTCGGACTCGAGGAAGTCACCGACCTGCCCGAAGACCTACTCCAGGACCCGACCTGGGAACGATCCGGACACACCATCCGCGGCCGCGACGGATGCCGGGTCCCGCTGCCCTGGAGCGGCGACCACCCGCCCTTCGGATTCACCACCGACAACGCACAACCGTGGCTCCCCCAACCCGACAACTGGAAATCGAAGACCGTCGCCGCCGAATCCGACGACCCCGACTCGATGCTCACCCTCTACCGCACCGCACTCCAGCTCCGCCGCACACTGCCCGCCCTCCGCAGTGACTGCTTCGACTGGCAACCGTCGGCCCCCGATGTCCTCGCCTTCGACCGCGGACCATCATTTCAATGCGTCGTGAACCTCTCCAGCGGCCCAATTCCGATCGACGCCGGCACACCCGTCCTCCTCACCTCCACCCACCTGCAGGACTCTCAAACGATTCCTCCGGACACCGCAGTCTGGCTCCAGACCCGATAGGGAGCGAGAAAACCCACCCTGGTGCATACATCGACGGACAGCAGATCGAATACCTGCCACTACCGCCCCAACTCGGCCCCGGCTGAAGTCGGATCGGATTCGCCACGCAGCCGCGCCTTGAGGCTGCCAGAGAATAAAGGAAGCCCAACCGCTTGCGGACCAGCCTGTCGACAATGCCTCGGGCAAGGTTTCTCGACACAGTTTATCGACACGAGTTTTCGACGCCTCTGCACGCGCCGAAGAGCCCTTCAGAGCGGTGTCCGATAACCAACGGTGTCCCGTCTCATCGCAAGCGAGGCACGGCTCACTCATGGTTGTGATTCCCAGCGCTACTGGCACGTTTTTGCCGACGCTATTTGGCGCGGTGCCGATCGGGCGAGGTGGCGGTACGACGGTCGAGCCTGCACGCCGAGCACCCCGACGCCCGGGTTCGTGCATCTGCTGGGCATGCCGGTCGTTGTCGATGGTTGACTGATGATCGTGCCGACCTCAGACGACGTACGACGGCTCGCCGAGCAGCTCATGGCCGAGTTGACCCCGCAGCAGCAACAGGCGTTCGTGGGCGAGATCGGGGCGGATCGTTCGATGGCGTTCGTCGAGAATGTGCTGCGAGTCCCGGAGCCCGTGGTCGGTGATGCGCCGACCCGCATTCGCGGTTTTCGGGTCCGGCTCGACCTGGCCGGTGCCAAACCCCCGGTGTGGCGGCGGCTCGAGCTGCCCGGCGACCTCACCCTCGACCGGCTGCATGTGGTGATCCAGGCCGCGATGGGGTGGTTCGACGGCCATCTGCACCGGTTCCGCACGGGCAGCGATCCCCGGTCGCCGTACTTCGTCACACCGTTCGACGTCGAGGAGGGCGAGGACGGCGTGCTCGAAGACGGTGTCCGGCTCGATCAGGTGCTGACCGGCACCGGTGACCGGCTCTGGTACCAATACGACTTCGGCGACGATTGGGACCACGTCCTCGCGGTGGAGGCGGTCCTCGACCAGCCGCCCGCCGAGGTGCGCTGCACCGGTGGTCGGATGGCCTGCCCACCCGAGGATTGCGGTGGGATCTGGGGGTACACGGAGCTGGCGGCGTGGGTGCGGGGCGGATGCGACCCGGGGTCCGTCCCGGCCCCGTTCGAGGACGCCGGCCACGCCCGCGACTGGCTGCCGCTCGACTGGCACCCCGACCGGTTCGACGTCGACGAGGCCGACACCGCCCTCGCGGCAGCGGTGGCCGCGCCGATCCGGGTGGCCGGTGAGCTCGCCGCGCTGTGCGAGCAACTGGAGCGGGGCGGCAACCAGGCACTCACTCAGGTGCTGGCACGGTCGGCGGGGCACGCCGGGTTCGAGGTGAGCGAGGCGGACGCCGCCCGCCTGATCGAGCCGTACCTGGTCCTCCTCGACGTGATCGGAGATGGGGTGCGGCTGACCAGCGCCGGTTACCTTCCGCCGGCGCTGGTCGAGCAGCTCGCCGAGCGGACCGGCGTCGCCGGGTGGTGGATCGGCAAGGCGAACCGCGAGGACCTCACGTGGCCGGTCGCGCAGCTCCGCGACAGCGCGCGAGCGCTCGGCCTGGTGAGTGTGCGCAAGGGCCGGCTGGCGCCGACCGCGCTCGCCCGCCGCAGCCGTGACCAACCATCGGCGCTGTGGCGGCACATTCTGTCCCGACTGCCGGTGGGCAGGACCGAGTTCGACCGCCAGGCGGGCTGGCTCGCACTCGCCGTCGTCGGGAGCGGCAGCCCGGCCGAGGAATGGACCCGCGAGATCCGCAACCTGCTGCTCGGCCTCGGTTGGCGCGCGGAGGGCGGCCCGGGCCTCCCCGTCGCCGCCGTCGTCAGCCCCACGCTCGACTTCCTCGAGCTTCTCTCCGGGAAGACACGCGGCCGGCTCACCGGGATGGATTCCGCCGTGGCCGCCACCGCCCGGGCCGTGATCGGCGCCGACCCCAGCGACGCGACCTGACCCGATCCCCGCTCGCGCCGCAGCTGTACATCCGCGTGTCACCTCGTGGTGGAGACCGGGCGGGCGCCTGTCCGGGCGCTAGGTCACCAGGCGTTCGAGTGGTTGGCCGGTGATCGCCGCGATCAAATCGAAGTCCTTGTCCAGATGCAGAACGACTCGGTTGCTGATCTCCGCGGTCGCCGCGATGAGCAGATCCGGGATCGACGGTGCGCGGTGTTGACCCCGTTCTGCCAGTTGCCGTTGCACCTCGAGGGCGCGGTCTTCGATCGCGGGTGTCGAATACTCGAGGGGCATGGCCGATAGCGGTGGGGTGCGTCGTCCCCGCGTCAGGTCGTGGGCGGTACGGGCCGAGTAGCCGACCTCGAGCAGCGTCACGGTGCAGATGTGGACGAGACCGCGCTGGATTCGATTGGCCCACTGCTCGGCGTCCGGGCTGGCGCCGAGACGCACCATCGCAGACTTGTCGATCAGCCACGTGGGGTCACTCATGACCAGGCGCCGCGCATGACCTCGTCATCAGCCAGGTCGGGGAAGTCCTGAGAGAACCGCACCAGGTCGGCGGTCGACACCGCGGTGACGGTGCGACGCGCCTCCTGCTGCAGCTGACGGCGCAGGAATTCGGTGCGCGAGATCCCGAGGCGGGCCGCGTGCTCGTCGAGCAGCGCCAGGTCCTCCGCGGGAAAGTTGCGGATCAAAACGTCGGACATGACAACCTCCTAGATATCATATGATATCACCTGCATTCTCGACAAGCCAGGTGACACCAACGACCTCCCACGATTCCAGCAGGACATCAACCTCCACCTCGGTATCGAGCACTGCGAAAACAGTCATTACGACCAGCTGTTCGGCTGGTCGAGAAACGCCACGACCCGGAACCGCAATTCGACGACGTACCTCACCATCGGTGAGACATACGACGATCACCGCATCCCACATATCTAAGAGAGTGTTTGAGAACTCGCGATGGGCGCGCAGGTGCCTGACTGAGAACCGAAGAAGTGGGCTCATGGTTGGGTCGGTGATAACCAAGTCCTAGCCCACACCAGGAGCCCACAATGCCATCATCGCCGATCTCGCCATGCCCGTCGTGCCCGCTCCACGCGGTGGACGGACATGGTTACGCGGTGTACCCGTCGTCGGTCACCGACGCAGAGTGGGCGACCCTCGAACCGCTGTTGCCCGCGCCCGGCAGCACGGCAGGCCGCGGCGGCAGACCCGAGAAGCATTGCCGCCGTATGATAGTGGACGCCATCTTGTACATCGTGCGCGGTGGTATCGCGTGGCGGCAACTGCCGATGGAGTTCCCGCCAGCCGGGACGGTGTACGCGGTCTTCGCCCGCTGGTCCCACAGCGGCGCGTGGCAGCGCATCGTCGACGCGCTGCGCGACCGCCTGCGGGTGCGTGACGGGCGGGACCGGTGCCCGACCGCGGCGATCATCGACTCGCAGACGGTGCCGGCCGCGGATACCGTGCCCCGATCGAGCCGCGGCTGGGATGGCGGCAAGAGAACGAACGGCGTCAAACGGCACATTGCCGTGGATGTGAACGGACTGCTGCTCGCCGTCGTCGTCACCGCTGCCTCGATCCAGGACCGCGACGCCGCGCACCGACTCCTGACCGCACTGCGCGGCAGGTTCTCCACCATCCGGCTGGTCTGGGCCGATGGCGGCTATCCTGGACGGCTGCCCGTCTGGGCGAAAGACGTTCTTGCCCTGCCTATGCAGATCGTCAAACGCATCCCCGGTGCCACCGGGTTCCATGTCCGACCCCGCGTTTGGGTGGTCGAGAGAAGTTTCGCGTGGATCAACAAGCACCGCCGCTGCGTGCGAGACTACGAAACCAGACCCGACCACCACGAGGCCATGGTTCACATCGCGACGATCGCGACCATGACGAGGCGGCTCGCCCGAACCTGACGGTTTTCAAACGCACTCTGAGCCGGATAGGATCGCGAACAGCCGGCCACGCAGTCTACGTTCGCGTTCGAATCGGCTCCCGCTCTCGTGTACATACGCATCCACCACGGCCTGGCTCATGGTTTGATTCCACTCCCCGAGCAGACTCACCAGTCCAACGAGGAGTGACTCGTCGCCCGAGTGCTTAACGCGTAGTGCGTCCCACAACCCCGCGCTGACCACACCGAACGCCCCGAGGACGTCGTAGACCGGCATTCCGTAGTGCGCACGGCGGCGGGCGGCGGCGCTGGTCATCCGCAGTACCTTTGGCGGTGGCTCCCCAGCCGTCACGTTGTGCACCAGAAGACTGAGGTGCTCACGCACGGTCTTCTGGTGCTCGCCGTAGGGCAGGCTGTTGTACGAGGGAATCGCCGCCCGGATTCGCACGGTCAGTTCGGCCGCGAGTTGGTCGACCTCGGCCTCGTCGAGCAGCACCGGTACCTCCGAATTCCAACCATTACCACTCATCACACGATTATCGCAACGCCACCAACTTCCTCGGCTGACAGATACTCAGCCCCAGTGGTTACATACTCAATGGCCGTGCGGCGAGACCATTAGCTGGGTGATCGCGGGAAAAGACAAATCCGGCATCCGCGTCGGATTCTTCTCACGCAGTTCAATGTTCGGGAGTTTCTCCGGGAGACGACGCAACAAGATCTCTCCTTCGATCCGAGACAGTGGAGCTCCGAGACAATAGTGACCGCCAGCCGTGAAGGCTAGATGCCGAATCCGGGCCCGGGTCAGATCAAACACCTCGGGGTTGTCGAACTTCTCCGGATCGCGGTTCGCAGCCGCGAGGCCGAGCAGCAGGTGCGAGCCCGCGTCAATGTGGTGACCGTCGATCTCGAGTCCACCGGGCGGTGCGTAGCGCCAGATGAAATGGACAGGCGCGTCGAAGCGCAGCGACTCTTCCCACGCAGTTCCCGCCAAGGATGGATCCTGCGTCAAGGCAACGTACTGAGCTCGATCGGTGAGCAGTGCGTTAACGGTGTTGGTCATTGCCACCATCGTCGTGTGGTAGCTGGCGACAAAAAATCCGACCAAGGTGACAACCAACTCCTCACGGGAGAGTTTGTCGCCTGCCTCCTCCGCGGCGAGTAGTGCACCAACGGGGTCGTCCTCACCGAGCCGTCCACGATTCCGGTCGATGATGGCGCCGATGTAGTCGAAATAGAACTGGGCCACCTCATCAGCATCGGCGAGCTGGTCAGCGGTGATGTCGCTCTGACTGAGGACCGCGTTGAGCGCCGGCATCCGTTCCAGCACCGTGTCTGCGTCCTCAATGGGTGCGTGCAGCAACCGGCACGCGATCTGCGCCGGCACCCGCGTCGCAAACTCACTTACAAAGTCGACCTCCGAATCGAAGTCGGCGAGCCGGTCGATGCCCTCCGCGATAATTTCTTCTACCCAGCCCTGCATCGAGGCGATCGCCCGCGGCGCGAACGCTGGACCGGCGAGCTTGCGCAGCCGAGTGTGGTGCGGCGGACTCATATTCGGTAGCGACAGGCGATAGAAGTGTGCCGCCGGACCGTCACCGACGTGTGGCGGAATTTGCCCCGGAACCGGCTCCACTACGCAGGTGGGGTCCTTGAGAATCCGCTCCACGTCCCGATAGCGGGTCAGCAGCCACGACGGCTGACCGTTGACCAGAGTCCGTGTGACCGGACTGGACTCCCGGATCTCTCGATACGTCCTGAACCGGTCCGCCCGGAAAGCGGGATCGGCGGTATCAAGAGTCACGATCGACTCTTCTGCGGCGTTCCTCAACACAAGTTTTTCCCTTCGCTCCAAACCGAAACAACCCAGCAACGAGACGAGCCGGCCACAATCTGCGCCGCAAGCGGCGGACAGGCTCAGCTAGGTGCGATTGACGTCACACGCTACCGGCGTTCATACCGGGGAGTCGTTGAAGAAACCAAAGTATTGATGGTGACAACCCTGCGTTTTCCACAACCTCCCAGCCGGGCTTTGTTTCTCCGCTTCCCACCTCGCATTCCCCCAAGACACACGCCTCGCCGAGGCATTCAACTCGGTGTTCAATGGCCGAACTCGCCTGAAATCATGGACCCCGTGGAAATCGATCGACGACCTCGGGATCGCTGTCGCCGAAAACATCGACCCGGGCCACCTGCACCAGCCGAATACCAGCTGCTGTCGCGTACGCCGTCCAACAAACCCTTGAGCAACCTGCTCGCGCCACCGACACGCGGACGAACCTCACCCGCCGGGAACAACAGGTCGCGGACCTAGTTGCCGAGGGGCTCACCAATCGGGCGATCGCCACCAAGCTCGTCATTTCGCCGCGCACCGCACAAGGCCACGTGGAGCACATTCTCACCAAATTGGGTTTTACCTCGCGGGCTCAAATATCCGCGTGGGTCGTCGAACAACGGACAACCTGACCCGATCGGGATCTATCGCGAGCCACCCACATGCTTCGGTCACGCCGACTTCGGGTGCGACTCGGCCGCCTCGAGTGCGGCCACGCCGATGGCGGCGATCCGCGCGAGCCGCTGCTGCTGTTCGCCGATCCCGCGGCTGCCCGCGAGCGGGTCCGGGCGTGCGGGAAGACGGTGGTGATGATGCGGCTGTAGTCGTCACGGAACCAGCCCCACGTGATCAACGGATACTCGCCCGTGCGCAGGTCGGTGTTGTATCCAGCATCTTTCTCCGCCCGGCGGCGTTCACCTGCCTCGAAACCCATCACGTGCCGATACGGCTGACCGCGGGTGACCTTGGCGATCACCGGATCGAGGGCGTAGCCCTTCCAGGGGACCGAACTTCTATGCACCAAGCAAGGAGACACGTCGCGGATTGCGGTCCATCCGAGCACATCGAGCGTGCAATGCGCCCTTTCCCAGAGTTGTGCTGGGAACGCCGCCGCGGCCAGCGCAGCACGACGCTCCGAGGTCGGTCACGCCCGCCTAAAGATCGCCGTATCCGCTCCACACAAGGATCACCCGGCCACCGAGGCTTGTGATGCACTCTTGGGCTCTTGCGCCGGATCATGTTTCGGCCTTTGTGTGAAGAGCTGGAGCAGCTCCCCTAACAGGGCGCAGGCAGACATGACCAAGAAGCAGACGATGCAACCCCCGCGTTCGCTCCATCCACCGCTGAGAGAGATCAATTTGCCCATCAGCAGCGGCGCGATACCTCCGCCGATGAACATTGCCGTGGCGATGATGCCGTTTGCGGTGGACACCGCGCCTTCTGGTGCGGCGAGCGTGAACCCACAGTCCGCGACGCGCCCGGTAACAAATTCGTCGAGGGGCTCAGGGACTGGGTTGGGAAGCGCTTCTTTGCCGGTGGCGCGGGTATACGCTCGCCAAACTGCGCATCTCGTCTCGAGTACAGTGCGATTCACGAACAACTTGCCACAACCGCTCGATGAACCGGCGCGGGGTCATTCCGAAGTGCACAAGGATGTCCTCCTCGGTCGCGCCCCCATATTGGGCCCACCTGTGTGCGAACTCGATGAGGCGTTCCGCCTCGGCGTCGGGATGTTTGCGTGCGCTGCTGGCTGAGGTCCACCGGGCGCGGCGTCTCTGGCGCCATCGGCGATACTCGCGAGAGTTCATGAGATTTCACACATCTGATCAGGACGGAGGGAGCGGTGGGTTGCGGCGTTCTCCGAAGCGAAGGTGCAAGTCCTTCTTGGGCTGGAACTTCGAATCACTGATCTCACGCCGCCCTTGGCTGTGTGGCCAGGGAGTTACCGAAGTTCGGGATCGCTTACTGTTTAGGCTGTCAGCCAACAGAGTGCAGCCACGACCAATGCCTCGACGCCCGTTTCGAGTGTCGGGTGGATCACCGGTGCGAACTGGGGAGAGTGGTTGCTTGGGATATCACGATGGACAGTGCCGGCAGCGTCCGCCGCTGCCCAAATGTCGGGATCGGTGCCTCCCAGGAACCAGAAAACCGACGCTGCTCCAGATGCGGCGGCGAGTAGTCCAAAATCTTCGCTACCCGAAACCGGATTCACCGGACCGATCTTGTCGTGACCGAGGTGATCCCGCAGGGCGCTTGTGACACGCTCGGTCGCTTCGGCGTCGTTAACGGTGAGCGGGAAGTTGCCGGTGCTGGCGATTGTGGGCGGCGCAGGCGCTCCGGAGGCCGTTGCTTCTGCGCGGGCGATCCGGGTGATCGATGACAGGACGCGTTCGCGGACACCGTCGTCGAATGTTCTGACGTTGATGGAGAGGGTCGCATCCCGGGGGATTACGTTTTCTTTCGTTCCTCCATGCACCGCTCCGACCGTCACCACTGCTGAATCTGCTGGTGCGATCTCACGTGCAACGATGCCTTGAAGCCGCACAATTGTCGTTGCAGCCATGAGTATCGGATCCACGGTCGATTCCGGTTGTGATCCGTGGCCACCACGTCCGTGCATCGTGATGGCCAAGCTGTCCGCTGCTGCCATCAGGACCCCGGGCTTGACGGCGATCGTCCCTGCGGGGCGTGGCACTACGTGTTGGCCTAGAACGACAGTCGGGCAGGGGAACCGTTCGAACAGACCGTCATCGAGCATGCTCTGCGCGCCGGTTCCAGTTTCTTCGGACGGCTGAAAGACCACGAGCAGGGTTCCAGACCAATCGGTGTTTTGCTCTGCGAGTACTTGCGCAGCTCCGACGAGGCAGGTGACGTGGACATCGTGACCGCACGCATGCATGACGGGGACCTCATGGCCGGATTCGTCGATTCCAACCGCATCGCTTGCATAGGGCAAACCGGTCTCCTCCAACACCGGCAGTGCGTCAGTATCAGCCCGGAGTAGCACGGTGGGGCCTGCTCCGTTGCGGAGAATTCCGACCACACCGTGTCCACCGATGCCTGTGGTGACATCAAAACCGTACCGGCGCAGTTGTTCTGCTGCCTTCTCCGAGGTGCGCTCTTCCTGGCCGGACAGTTCAGGGTGGCGATGCAGGTCGACATAGAACTGTGCGAGTTCGTCGCGCATATCATCGATGCGGCTGCGCAGATCGCCCCTGACCAGCGGCTCGGCGCTCACAGCGAGGCCTCGGCGATCTGGACGCGAGCTCTTGCCAGGACACGACTTGACCAACCCGAGATGAAGCCGAGTTGTTCAGCTGCAGAGTGGAAGTTTCTGGCGAGATCAGTCGAGTCTTCGCCGCGGGGGCATTTGTTCCACTCAAGCATGATCAGCCAATTCGGCTGGTCGGATGGGTAGTCGGGATGGTTCCCGCTCCGTTCGCAGACGCGTACCCGTTCCAGCAGGCCGGGGAACGAATCCATGGCGCTGACGCATGCCTGCTGAAGATGCGTGACGAATTCGGTGTCCTGGCCACCGGGTGATGCGGCTTCGAACTGGATGAGAGTCACTACTTCGGGATTGCCGCCGGCTTCCATGTCTCCGTGCTCGGCACGGACATGGTAGGTGGTGTTTGAGCGGTTTGTCATGGCGGCGAGCGCACGGGGGCGCTCTGGGTCGTCCGCATCACTACCTGTTGCTCGATAGGCTGGAGTCTTGAAGATTTCGATGTGCGGGATTTCGTAGATGTCTGCTGTGTGTCCCGACCCGTTGATCTCCTCGTAGGAGGCCGCGGTGAGGAAGCCCGCGGCGAGTAGGTCGGGTAGATGCTTTTCAGCTATCCAGCGGCGGACGTACAACGATTCCTCGGGTTCGACATCGAAACGAGAAAGATAAAGCATGGGACTCCAGTCATAGGTGATTAAGTGCTGGTAAGGGCGCTGTGCCCGGGTCAGCGCGCGGTACGGGTGAGTTCTCCGGCAGCTATTGGTTCTGCATCGTCGAGACTGTTGTTCACGGTCTCCTTCAGGGTCAGGCAGACCAACGCGGTGACCAGGGCGGCGGCCATTATGTAGATCGCCGGCGCCAAGGTGGAACCCGCATGGGCGACGATCAGCGTGAGCACGAACGGTGCTGTCGCGCCGAAGAGAGCAACCGCCACCTGGTACGAAATTCCGAACGCGGTGTACCGAACGCGGGTCGGAAACATCTCGGCGAACGTCGCCGGAACAACACCGTTGAAGGTGGCAACGAACAGTCCCAGCACTGCGAGTCCTGCCGCGATACCCATAACGCCGGTGTTGAACAACATGAAGATCGGGACCGCTAGGACAACAAGGGTCCAGGATGCAGTGAGCAGAATTGGGCGACGTCCGATCCGGTCCGAGAGTGCGCCGAAGTACGGGGTAAATGCCATCGCCACGACCAAGGCGGTGAGGGACAGCGCGGATCCCTGCCACATCTCCAAACCATGTTCCTTCGAGAGGAAGGCGGGCATGAACGAAATGAAGACGTACGTCAGGATTGTGAAGACAACCACCATCCCGACCACTTGCGCCATGCGTGTGTACTGGCCCGACAGTGGCGGCCGCGAACTGTCTTCCTTGGGAAGATCGGCTTCAATCGCGGTGGACGCTGCGACGAAGGCCGGTGTCTCCGGGATCTTGAGGCGCAACACCAAACCTGAGATACCGATCGGGAGGGCCACGACAAACGGGACACGCCAGACCCAGTCGTTGAGCATCTCGGTCGGAACGAGTAGTTGCAACAGCAACGCAGTGATCGCGCCGACCGCCATGCCGACGTTGGCGGTCATGGTGGACCAGGAGCCGTAGAACCCGCGCTTGCCCTGCGGCGCGTACTCGGTGAGGAAGGAAACCGCTCCCGCAAACTCACCGCCGATGGCGAGTCCTTGTACGACCCGGATCACGACGAGCAGAATCGGTGACGCCCACCCGATGCTTTCGTACCCGGGTAGCACACCGATCAGGAAGGTGGCGACGCTCATCGTGATCACGACGATCGAGAGGATGTACTTTCGACCGTATCGGTCGCCGAGCCGCCCGCAGATTGCCGCGCCTACCGGCCGGAAGAAGAAGGCGACACTGAACGTGGCGAAAGTGGCCAGTAGTGCACCGAGGTCGTTGGTGGCGGGGAAGAAGACGTGCGACAGCGTCACCGCGAAGAAGCCGAACAGTGCGAAGTCGAACCACTCACCGAAGTTTCCGATACACGCGGTGATCACGGCCTTCTTCAAGGAGAACGGTGGCGATGTTGTGTTCATAGGGTTTTCCTCTTGGGTCACTACGAGCGGATGAGCCGCTGGCCTGATACCGGGGTAATGCCAAGTATCGGCCGTGACGCACTTCATGCAGTCAATCTGCACTTATCTTGCGCACTTCGGGCATCTATGCTCGATTCATGCAGGATGTATCGGTCAGTGAAGGTGATATTGCATTAGTGCACGCGCTGGAGGTCAATCCGCGGGCGACATGGTCGTTGCTTGGAGAGGTACTTGGCGTCACTCCGATGACAGTGGCGCGGCGGTGGGCGAAGCTGTTTGACCAGGGCGCCGCGTGGATCGCAGTGTTGCCTGGTCCGGTCGCGTGGCATTCGTTCGCAATGATCGGAATCAACTGCGCATCGCCACGGATAGACGAGGTTGCAGCGACCATCGCGCAGGATCCGCTGGCGATCACCGTCGAGGTAACCGCGGGCAGATATGACCTGCTCGTCGCGGTACTCGCCCCGGACATGGCCACGTTGAGTTGGTACATCACGGACCGGCTCAACCGCATCCAATACATCACTTCGACGACGTCAGCGATCGCAACAGAGGTGTTCAGCGAGGGAAGCCAGTGGCGGATTGGTGCGATCTCACGCAATCAAGAACACGACCTCGCGCCAAGCTCGACCGGAATCAGGCCAACCACTCCGGACGTGTCGGACGTGGACCGCGAACTCATCAACGCGCTGAGCTATGACGGGCGTATGAGCTTCGGTGATCTCGCATCGCGGATAGATCGAAATGCGTCGACCGTCATGCGACGACTCGACCGGCTGCTAAAACATGGGCTTGTGACGTTGCGATGTGAGATCGCAAGTTCGCTATCGGGATGGCCCCTGCACGCCAGCCTGCAATTCAGAGTGTCCCCTCAGCATCTCGGGGAGGTGGGGCGTGAACTCGCGAAATGGCCCGAGGTCAGGATGTGCGTCGCACTCGCCGCAGAGCGAAACCTCATGGTCAGCATATGGATTCGGAACGCAAGTGAGCTCACGCTCTTCGAGATGAAGGTACTTCGGGAATTTCCTCACGTGATAGTCGTTGACCGGACTCTGGATCTTCGCGTGATGAAGCGAACCGGCCATATGCTCGATGAAGCGGGCCGTTCGATAGGTGTAGTTCCTATCGATCTGTGGTCACAAGTTCAGCCACGCCAGGCGCCATAGACAGCCGGCCCTACGCCGAGGTGAAGGTGGCGGCGGACTGCACAGTGAGGTTCTTCACGAGTCCGACTGCGTGGGAATCGGTTGCTTGCGACAGGCCTGAGCCACGGCGGACGATCTCAGGCTCGCGGACGCCTCGAAGTACTCGATCTGCCGAAAGCGTGAAATAAGACGACATAAGCAAAACCAATCTTTCAAGTCGGAAAGACTAGTTTTACACAGATTGTGTCCGCTGCCATATTGATAGCTGTACATGACGCACAACACAAGGGGGACCAGATGTCGGTATCATTCGCGACAGAAGTCCAGGTCACAGCGCTGGAAGCCGACCCGTACGGGGTGTATGCCCGCCTGCGGGCGGAGGATCCCGTGGCGTGGGTCCCGTCGGTCAATCGATATTTTGTGACGCGGTTCGACGACGTGATGCAGGTCGAGCGCAACCCAGAGCTGTTCAGCTCCGTCGAGGAACCTTCGCTGATGACTCGCGCCATCGGGGCCACCCTGTTACGCAAGGACGGCGATGATCACCGCCGGATCCGCAAGGCCGCTGAGGGACCGCTTCGGCCGAAGGTAATCAAGGAGCTTTGGGCACCAGCTTTTCGGAACAATGCGGACGCGTTGATCGACGCCTTCATCGAGCGCGGTGATGGTGACCTTGTGAGTGAGTTCGCTGCGCCGCTGGCAGCGCGCAACCTGGCAACCATCCTCGGTCTGCACAACACCACCGCAGGCAACATCCAGCGGTGGTCGCAGGCATTCATCGACGGTTGCGGCAATTACACCGACGATCCCGAGGTCTGGCGACGGTGCGCGACCGCCTGCGAGGACCTCGACGACGCCGTCACCGAAGTAATCCCGGCCGCCAAACGCGACCACGCTCCCACGGTGATTTCGTCGATGGCCAATTCCGGCCTGTCCGACGACGAGATCCGGACCAACATCAAGATCTTCATCGGGGGTGGGGTGAACGAGCCCCGCGATGCGACAGCGGTGGCCATCTACGGCCTACTGCGTCATCCTGCACAGCGAGATGCCGTGCTCGGCGGGGAGATCAGCTGGCGCAAGGTCTTCGACGAGGCAGTTCGATGGATCTCACCGATCGGCATGTACCCGCGCGAGGTGACCGGCACCGTCGAACTCGGCGGGAAGACACTGCACCGCGGTGACAAGCTCGGCGTCATCATCGCCTCCGCCAATCGCGACGAGACCGTCTTCGCCAACCCCGACGCCTTCGATGTCCATCGAGACGTGGCCTCCCACGTAGCATTCGGCGGTGGTCCTCACTTCTGCCTCGGAACCTGGGTCGCGCGTATCTCGATCGCCGACATTGCATTGCCGACGATCTTCCGTCGGCTGCCGAACTTGTCACTGCCCCGACCCGACGACGTACAGATGGCGGGCTGGGTATTTCGCGGACCCACTACGCTGCCTACAACCTGGGAGCGATGACAATGCCTACCATCCAATTCGTCCAACACGACGGGCGCACCGACGACGTCGACGCATCCATCGGTGTGAGCCTGATGAAAGCTGCGGTCGCAGCCGGCGTACCCGGCATACTCGCCGAATGCGGCGGTCAAGCCATGTGCGCGACCTGCCACGTCCACGTGCGTTCGGTTGCCGACTCTTTGCCACCGGTCACCGAGGACGAGGACGAAATGCTCGACTGCGCGACCTCACCCCGCGTATCCAGCAGTCGGCTGAGCTGCCAACTACCGGTGACCGAGGAGTTCGACGGAATGGTCGTTTACGTGCCGCAGGAGGAACTGTGAGTTCCGGCGTGGTGATCGTAGGGGCCGGCCAAGCAGGAATCACGGCCGCGGTCACGCTACGCGATCGTGGATACGGAGGGCTCCTCACCGTCCTCGGCGCCGAAGACGAGCCCCCTTACGAACGCCCGCCGCTGTCGAAGAACTACCTGTATGCCGACCGCAGTGCCTCGCTCGACCTCGCCTTTCGGCCGGAGCAGTACTACACCGACCGGGGCATCACGTTGCGACTCGGCTGTACGGTCACCGCGATCGACCGGGCCGGTCGCCAACTCTCGCTCGACGACGGGTCGGCAATGCCCTATACGGACTTGATCCTGGCCACCGGGACCAGCCCGATCGTGCCGCCCATACCGGGGGCCGACCTCGGCGGTGTGCACGTGTTGCGTTCCCTCGCCGACGCGCGAGCGCTACGCCAGGAACTACGCCACGCGCGGCATCTGAGCAGCATCGGCGGCGGATTCATCGGCCTGGAATTGGCCTCAGCAGCGAGCAGGCTCGGACTCGAGTCATGTGTCCTCGACATCGCCGACCGGGTACTGCAACGTGCGGTGTCGACTACCACGAGCGACTACCTCACCGCCACGCACCGCCAGCGCGGGACCCGCGTGCAACTGAGCACCGGCCTGGCCGAGATTGTCGGTGACGACCATGTTCGGGCGGTCGTGACCGCCGGCGGGGAAAGAATTCGCACCGACCTGGTGGTGATCGCCGTCGGTGTTCGACCGAATACCCGCCTCGCGCAGGAATCGGGACTCGAGGTCGCCAACGGCATCGTCGTCGACGACCATCTCCGCACCCCCGATCCCGCCATCTTCGCGATCGGCGACTGCGCCAACTTCCCCGACGGCTTCTCCGGCCTGCGAATCCGTCTGGAATCAGTGCAGGCCGCCACCGATCACGCCCGACTCGTCGCCGCACAGATCACCGGCGAGGACCCCGGACCGTACCGCAGCGTGCCATGGTTCTGGAGCCACCAGTCCACCACGAAGTTACAAATTGCCGGGTACACCTCCTGCTCGGACGAAGACATCATCCGCGGTGATCTCGAATCGGGACGATTCTCCGTCTTCCGATATGACCAAGGTCGGCTTCGCGCTGTCGAATCGATCAACCGTCCCGCTGATCACGTCAATGCACGCCGCCTGCTGGCAGCAGAGGTGTCGCCCACACCCGACGACATCGCCAGCGCCGCAGATCTACGTTCGCTTCTTCCGGTCGCGACGAGGGTCTGAAATCGACGAGGAGTGTTCCCACCATGGAGATCAACTGCGTTTTCCCGCCGGCCATCAACACACCCGACCACATCGTGCTAGCCGAAGAACTCGGCTACGAACGCGCGTGGGTGTACGACGTTCCCGTCTCGTACGCCGACACCGGGGCCACCGTGGCCTTCGCGGCCAAACGCACCTCGTCAATTCGCCTGGGCGTGTCCGTATTCACCCCCCACCTACGCCATCTCACCGCCAACGCCGCACTGATCGCCTATCTGGCAACGCTCGCCCCCGGACGCTTCGATGCCGGTATCGGCGCCGGCTTCACCAGCTCAACGTATCTGGGCCGCAAACCGTCGAGATGGGCCTACATCGAGGAATACGTCCTGGCGTTGAAGGAACTACTCGCCGGCCGTGACGTCGAATGGGAGGGCACCACGATGAGCCTCATGCACAGCCCCGCCTCGGGTATCAGTTATCCGATCGACGTCACATACTGGATCGCCGCACACGGACCGAAAGGCTTCGGCGTTGCGCAACGCCTCGGCGCGGGTGTGGTCACCAACCCCACCCACGGTGCCAGCCCTGTTCCGTATCAAGGTGCGTGCAACCTGACCTACTACGGCACCGTGCTCGACGACGACGAGCCCATCGACTCGGCCCGTGCCATCGACGCCGCAGGACCGGGTGCCTCACTCGCTCTTCACATGGGTGAACACGGTCCGCTGGCCGGAATGCCCGAGGCCGCCGGCTACGCGGCGGCCGTCGCCCAAGTCCCCGAACACCGTCGGCACCTGGAGATTTACCGCGGTCACCTCATCGAGCCGAACGCCATCGACCGGCAGTTCATCACCGCCGATGTGGTGCGCCGCGGAACCATGACCGGCACCCGCTCGGAGATCGCCGCCACGCTCCGCAAACTTGAGGACGCCGGCGCGAGCGCCGTGCTCTACCAGCCAGCCGGCCGCGACATTCCCCGCGAGTTGCGGGCCTTCCGCGAGGCCGCGGATCTTCGACACTCCCCCACCGCCGCCTCGACCAGCACCACCACCACGGAGACTCAACATGCGTAGAGTCGTCACCGGACGCGACAGGCTCGGCAAATCCTTTACTGTCTCCGGCTGAACTACACGCGCACAACACTTCTCGTCGCTCCCCGGAATCTCCTCGACGGTGGCGTGGTCAACCGACCCGGCACAGCCGGTAGGCAGTTCTTGCTCCCCACTATCGGTGAAAACCGGCTGATCATCCTGACACTGCCACCGATTCCACGATGACCGAGCCCACCTTCGACGGACCCGGATACATCTCCGAGCAGCGACACCCCCACTTGCCTCGCACTCGTCGCCGATTCAGTCTTCGTCGCCTCCGGCGGTGCTGACACGGGCTGTGTCACATCGATGACCCACGCCCATTACGACGCCGCAGAGCACCGAATGAGCACATCGTGAGGGTGACCGGTGCCGGCCACTACTTCGACGGACACCTGAATCTGGTCACCGACATTCCGCTCCATCATCAAGTGGCTCGACTGACACGCGGGCCTCGGCTGCACTGATCTGTTCAGAAAGCGAGAACTCTGTGACCAATCCGGTCAAAGCCATACCTGCAAAGACGCGCAGACTCGAAGCGCGCCGCGTCGCCACCGCGACTTTCATCGGCACGACACTCGAGTGGTATGACTTCTACATCTACGCCGCGTGCGCAGCTCTAGTCTTCGGACCCTTGTTCTTCCCCTCCGACGATGCGCTG
The DNA here is from genome assembly GCF_011603105.1 of Rhodococcus sp. A14. NCBI lineage: Bacteria > Bacillati > Actinomycetota > Actinomycetes > Mycobacteriales > Nocardiaceae > Rhodococcus > Rhodococcus sp. A14. The sequence goes on from NZ_JAAOQS010000102.1 coordinate 22,816, forward strand.
ATCGGCCAACTCGCCGCTCTGGGCACCTTCGCCGTCGGATTCGTCGCCCGCCCTCTCGGTGGTGTGATCGCTGGACACTTCGGCGATCTGTTGGGACGGAAGAAGATGTTGGTCCTCACCATGCTTGCCATGGGAATCTCCACCTTCGCGGTCGGGCTCCTGCCTACCTACGCCACCGCTGGCGTCATCGCCCCCGTTCTGCTCGTCGTTCTGCGGCTGATCCAAGGTGCAGCAATGGGCGGGGAGTGGGGTGGCGCGGTGTCGTTGGCCGTCGAGCACGCTCCGCCCGGCCGCCGCTCCGTATACGGCTCTGCCCCGATGTTGGGCTCGCCTGCCGGACTGATGTTGGCGAACGCGGTGTTGCTGGGACTGGTCGCCGTGACCGGCGACAACTTCGCGGTTTGGGGATGGCGGATGGCGTTCCTCAGCAGCATCGTGTTGGTCGTCGTCGGGATCTACACACGGCGAAAGCTCCCCGAAAGTCCCGATTTCGACGAAAATGCGGCCGCGAAAACCGAGCGCATCCCGCTGCTCGAGGTCGTCACACGCCATCCGCGCGCCCTACTGGCCGCGCTGGTGATCTCCGGCGTTCCCGGCATCTCCACCTACATGGTTCTGACCTACGCTCTCAGCTACGGCACCGCCGAGATCGGCTACTCGCGGACCGCCTTGCTCGTCATCGGCATCGTCGTCTGCGTCCTTCAGTTGGTGGCGATTCCGCTCCTGGCCGGGATCGCCGACCGATCCGGCACCCGCAAACTCGTACTCCTGGCAGCGGTATTGCAGGCTGCCGGAGCAGTGATCCTATTCCCGCTGATCAACACCGGCAACCTTGCCTTGGCCGCCCTCGGCAGCATCTTCGGTGTCCTTCCGACCGCGCTCACCTACGCCGTCCTCCCTGCCATACTCAGCGAGCAATTCCCGACCAAGATCCGGTACACCGGCATCTCCCTGGCGTACCAGCTCGGCGCCATCCTCGGCGGTGGGATAGCGCCGATCATCGCAACGGCACTGCTGGCAGCGACCGGCACCTCGACGGCGATCGGCCTCTATATGGTTGCAGCGAACGTACTCATGCTCATCTGCGTGTTCGGGTTGCGCCGTAGCCCCCGTACACAGTTCGCAACGGTGTCCAGCACAACGGATTAAAAATGCGTGGCAAGCTTAAGTATCGCGGGGACTTCGAGGCGAGCACGACCATTAGAAGAGGTCCTGCGCCGCCTCGATCAACGTTGCCGCGCGCCGCGTCAGCTTGACCGCCTCCGGCCAGGCGAGGACCACGCGGCGCACATCGGTGGAATCGCGAATCGGCAACGCGACGAGAGGTTTTCCTTCGTAACTCACATCGACCGGCCACTTCTGAACCAGAATCGAGTATCCCAGTCCCCGCGCGACCAGGCACCGCACAAGTTCGATGTTGGGTGTTACGTGCCGGATATTGGGACTCAGCCCCTCGCTGCGCAGCATCTGCGCAGCATTGCGGGCGCTGGGGGCATCGAACATGATCAACGGAAGATCCGCGACATCGGACAACGAAATCGATTCCTGATGGGCGAGCGGATGTTCGGCCGACAGGATGACGTAGGGGGTTGTGGTTTGGACGGTGGTTGTGGTGAGCGGGGCATTGCTGTCGTCGGCGTAGAGGAACGCGACTTCACATCGCCCTTCGACGAGCGCATCTCGCATCTCCTCACCTGCACCCTCGATGACGGTGACGGTCAGGGATGGATGGCGGGCGGCGAACTCGTCGAGAACGGGGGGAATGACGAACGGTGCCAGTGTCACGTAGCAACCGACGGTGAGCGTGCCGTGCAGAGTGTTGCTCAACGAGTGTGCGTCGCGCCGCAACTCCCCCGCGGCTTCGAGTACCCGACGCGCGTCAGAGAGCACCCGTGCACCAGCGTCGGTGAGCACCACTCCTTTGGCCTTGCGCCGAACCAGGAGCTGCACAGCGAGGTTCTTCTCGAGATCCGCGACCGCCAGGGACACGGCCGCTTGCGACGCATGACAGGCCTGAGCCGCGGCGGTGATCGATCCCAGTCGCGCGGCCGCCTCGAAGTACTCGATCTGGCGAAGCGTGAAATCAGACGACATAAGCAAAACCAATCTTTCAAGTCGGAAAGACTAGTTTTACACAGATTGTGTCCGCTGTCATATTGGTAGCAGTACATGACGCACAACACAAAGGGGACCAGATGTCGGTATCTTTCGCGACAGAAGTCCAGGTCAAAGCCCCGACTGGTACAGATGTGGTCCGCCGTGGAACCATGACCGGCACCCGCTCGGACACCGCCGCCACGCTCCGCAAACTGGACGACGCCGGCGCCAGCGCCGTGCCCTACCAACCGGCCGGCCACGACATTCCCCGCGAATTGCGAGCATTCCGCGAGGCCGCGGAGCGTCGACACGCCCCCACCACCGCCTCGACCAGCACCAACACCAACACCACGGAGACCCAATATGCGTAGAGTCGTCACCGGACACGACAGCGCCGGCAATTCCATCATCGTCTCCGACGGTCAACCTGCACGCGCACACGACTTTTCATCGTTCCCGGGATTCTCCTCGACGGTGGCGTGGTCAACCGACCCGGCACAGCCGGTCAGTGCCACCGGCGACGACCCCGCACCCGGTGTGCAGTCCCTACTCCCTGCTGTCGGCGAAACCCGGCTGATCATCCTGACCCTGCCACCCGACTCCACGATGGCCGAGCCCACCTTCGACGGCCCCGGATACATCGCCGAGCAGCTCGAGCATTCACCAGGGCTTGCCGAGACGTTCGAGCCCAATGGAATGCACCGCACCCCCACCATCGACTACACCCTCGTCCTCGACGGCGACGTCACCCTCGAACTCGACAACGAGGTCAGCACCGACCTGCACACCGGCGACCTGGTCGTGCAGAACGCCACCCGACACGCGTGGCGCAATCGCAGCGGCCGCACCGTGACACTGGCCGCGATCCTCATCGGCACCAAGCAGGAGAACTGAGACCATGCCATTCTTCACCCAAGTCGGTCACGTTCCGCGGAAGCGCCATGTCGCATTCCGCCAACCGGACGGCTCACTGTATTGGGAGGAGCTGATCGGGGAAGACGGCTTCGTCGGCGACACCTCGCTGCTGTACCACCGCAATCCGCCGAGCGCGCTGACTGCGATCGAGACCGTCGAAACCCCAGACGAGGGCCTGCACCCGAACCAACCGCTCTCGCCGATCCACCTGACCCCGCACAGCCTGCCCATCAAGGGCGACGCGGTCCTGGACCGAGTGCTGTTGCTGTCCAACGACGATGTCCGCATCTCCTATGCCGTCGCAACCGAAGACAGCAGCCTGTACAAGAACAGCACCGGTGACGAACTGGCCTACGTCGAAAGCGGCAGCGGCGCCCTCGAGAGCACCTTCGGCCGGATCGAGATCGTCGAAGGCGACTACGTCATCGTCCCGACCTCCACCATCCACCGGTGGACCGTCCGCGGAGACGACGAACTTCGGCTGCTGTTCGTCGAAGCGCGCGGGCACATCGATCCGCCGAAGCGCTACCTGTCCGAGCGTGGGCAGTTCATCGAGGGCACCCCCTACTGCGAACTCGACATCCGCCGCCCCACCGAGCTGCTCGACGAGTCCGGCTCGGATGTGCCCGTCATCGTCCGGACCCGCACCGGGCTGACCCGCAACGTCCACAAACACCATCCCTTCGACGTGGTCGGATGGCACGGCGGCATGTACCCGTGGAGCTTCAGCATCCACGACTTCGAACCGATCACCGGCAGCCTGCACCAGCCGCCGCCGATGCATCAGATCCTCGAAGCCCCCGGCTTCGTCATGTGCAACTTCGTCCCGCGGTTGCTCGACTACAACCCGAACGCGGTACCGATCCCGCCGTTCCACTCCAACGTCGACAGCGACGAAGTCCTCTTCTACGCGAAGGGACAGGCCAAGACCCGGCAGGGCACCGGCGTCGGGCTCGGATCGATCACGGTCCACCCGGCCGGCTTCATCCACGGCCCGCACCCGGGCAACGTCGAACGAGCGCTCGGCGCCGCCCGCGCCGACGAATACCAGGTCATGGTCGACACCCACCGGCCCCTGCAGCTGTCCGCCGCTCTCAAGGACTGTGTCGATCCGGAATACCCATTCACCTGGGCAAACCTGGAAGAATCCAACGCAGGCACACGGAAGGTGCCCAGTGATGCGTGAGCTGCTCCCAGTTCCGATGCAGGCCACGATGGGCGGCGACGTCTACTCCGGCATCGCCCGCGCCTCCGGCACACTCTGGTGCGGCCGCGAGCGCGCGACCGAGGGCCGGCGTTCGGACACCGTGCTGGTGTTCTGCCATCCGAGCTCGAATTTCGTCGGCCACTACGCCCTGGCACCCTGCGCGCAACTCGGGATGGATGCGGTCGGAGTCGTCACCCGCTACGCCGGCAACGACACCCAGGTCATCCTCGAAAACTGTGTGTCCGACCTGGGTTCGATCATCAAGCACCTCCGCGAGACGGAGGGGTACGAGCGCATCGTGCTCGTCGGCAACTCCGGGGGTGGCGGTTTGGCCGCCCTGTACCAGGCCGAGGCCGAGAACCCGAGCATTCGCGACGCCCCCGGCGGCGGAGGCACCGACCTCACCCGCGCCGAACTACCGCCGGTGGACGCCTTGGTGATGCTCAATGCACACGCGGGCCGCGCCGACCTGATCCAGGGCTGGCTCGACCCCGCGATCATCAGCGAAGACGACCCCTTCCGGCGAGATCCACAGCTGGATCTGTTCTCCGGTCGCACTGTCCCCCTCGATCCGGAGTGGGTGGCCACCTACCGGGACGCCCAGGCCCGCCGGATGACGCGCATCACCGACTGGGTCAAAGCGCAGCTGACCGAGCTGACCGAACGCTACAGCGCCGACGTACCGGATCTGCCGTTCCACGTTCACGGGACGTGCGCGGACCCACGATTCGTCGATGTCACCCTCGACGCCTCCGACCGTGAACCCGGGACCCTGTGGGGGGATCCGATGTCGGCGAATCTTCGACCGGTCACCCTGGGAAGTTTCAGCACCCTGCGATCCTGGCTGTCCCAATGGAGTGTCGCTGACAGCAACGGATACGGCCCCACCTGCCTCGAGCGGGTGAGTGTGCCGGTTTTCGTCGCCTATGGAACCGCAGACCGCGGATGCTTCCCATCCATGGCGTCCGCTCTCTATGAGGGTGCACCGCATCCCCGCAAGGAACTACTCGCTGTCACCGGCGCCGGACACTACTTCGACGGCCGACCCGACCTGGTGTCCGACACGCTCGCTTCGATCATCAAGTGGCTCGACTGATCTCGTCGATCGCCGCCAGTACACAGGTATGACCTACCTACGCGTCCGACGCTCGGGCGTGGTCGACAGACCGTGCCCGAGTATCCGGCGCCAACCCGAACAGAAGAGGTCTTTGTCATGGACAAGGTCGTCCGCACCGCACGGGAAGCAATCGAGGGAATCGCCAGTGGCGATTCCCTGTCGGTCGGAGGATTCGGCCTGTGCGGAATTCCCAACGTCTTGATCGACGCGCTCCTGACGACGGGCGTCGACAACCTCGAAGTGGTCTCGAACAACTGCGGTGTCGACGACTGGGGGTTGGGGCTACTGCTCAACGAAGGACGTATCCGGCGGATGGTGGCCTCCTACGTCGGCGAGAACAAGGAGTTCGAACGGCAGTACCTGCAAGGCGAACTCGAAGTCGAACTTGTCCCCCAGGGCACCCTCGCCGAGAAACTCCGGGCCGGCGGATCCGGTATCCCGGCATTCTTCACCGCAACCGGTGTCGGCAGCCAAGTCGCCGAAGGCGGGCTACCCCGGCGGTTCAATGCACAGGGCCAGGTCGTGCAGACGAGCCCACCGAAAACGGTCCAGGAAATCACCTTCGCCGGCCGGACCCGCCCGTACGTGCTCGAGGAAGCCATCACCTGCGACTTCGGGCTCGTCCGAGCTTGGAAGGGCGACCGGCACGGCAACCTCGTCTTCCGCAAGTCCGCCCGCAACTTCAACCCCCTCGCCGCGATGGCCGGACGGACCACCATCGCGGAGGTCGAGATCCTCGTCGACCCCGGAGAACTCGACCCTGACGAGATCCACCTCCCCGGCATCTATGTGCACCGGGTACTGCCCCTCACTGCCGACCAAGCCGCCGACAAACGAATCGAGAAGCGCACCACGCTCCCCCGGCCGAACTGCACGCCCTCCACCACGGCAGGTGATATCACCGCGGCTACGGACGTAGCGGCGGTGAGCGGCGCGACCTTGCGTGGTCTCTCGCGGGAACAGATGGCCGCCCGTGCAGCCGCCGAATTGTCGGACGGGGACTACGTCAATCTCGGTATCGGTCTGCCCACTCTGGTTTCGAACTACGTTCCCGACGATGTCGAGCTGGTGCTGCAATCGGAAAACGGTGTGCTGGGAACCGGGCAGTACCCGTACGAGGGCGACGAGGACGCCGACCTGGTCAACGCCGGTAAGGCCACCGTCACCCTGCGCGAGGGGGCGTCGATCTTCGACTCCGCAACCAGCTTCGGCATGATCCGCGGCGGCAAGATAGACGTCGCGATCCTCGGCGCGATGCAGGTATCCGCCACCGGTGACATCGCCAACTGGATGATCCCCGGGAAGATGGTCAAGGGCATGGGCGGTGGCATGGACCTCGTCGGTGGCGCCAAGAAGGTCGTCGTCCTCATGGAGCACGTGGCCAAGGACGGATCATTCAAAATCGTGCCATCGTGCACCCTACCCATCACCGGTCTGGCTGTCGTCGAACGCATCATCACGAACCTATGCGTTTTCGACATCACCGTCCGCGGCCTCGTCTTGAGAGAGCTCGCACCGGGAGTGACCGTAGAAGCCGTCCGGGCTGCCACCGAACCCGACTTCGCCGTCGAACTTCACACGTCACCAGCCTGATCCCTGAGGCAACGACAACGCATCACCGCGGAGACGTGTTCGGCAATCCCTCCGCGACGCACAACAGCAGCTATCGCCGGTTTCCGGTGCGCGAGACCGGTTCATATCCGACCTCACCCATCACCAGTTGCCTGAGACCAGTTCCAACCATACGGGCGCCTGTACATGCGGCGGGTGCACCACCACATCTCGTACTCCACTGCCCCAACCGCCAACCCAGGAAGATACACAATGAAATCGACCATGCGCGTCGCCCGTCTGCACGCATTCGACCAGCCGCTGAAGATTGAGGAGATTCCCGTTCCAAAACCGCGTCCGACCGACGTCCTCGTCGAGGTCAGGGCCTGCAACATCGTTCCGAACCTGCGAAACGTCCTCGCATCCTACGGCGAGTGGTTCCCGCAATTACCGCTGCCGAAGTTGCCCGCCACCTTCGGGCTCGACTCAGCCGGTGTCGTCGCTGCGGTCGGCAGCCACGTCACGAACGTGGCCGTGGGAGACAGGGTCTACATCAATCCCGGTCTGTCCTGCGGGGCCTGCCGGGCATGCCGCCGCGGCCAGGACCAAAACTGCGACTCCTACACGTTCATGGGATACTTTTCCTTCGGCGCGGACGGACAGCGACGCTTCGACGCCTACCCCTACGGCGGACTCGGCGAGTACCTCACTGCGCCGCAGCGCAACCTGGTCAAGCTTCCCGACGCGGTCAGTTTCGAAGAGGGCGCCCGTTTCGGTTACCTCGGAACCGGCTATTCGGCCCTTCACCGGTCCGGCGTCGGACCGGGGTCGACCGTCTTCATCAATGGAATATCCGGAACCCTCGGTCTCGGTACATGTCTCAGCGCACTCGCGATGGGTGCGACCCGCGTGTTGGGCACCGGCCGCAACGCTGACCTTCTCGACGAAGTCAAGGCAATCGCCGCCGACCGCATCCACGTGCTCACTGCCGGATCCGGGGATCTACGCAGCTGGACCCGCGAGCACAACGACGGCGACGGCGTCGACGTCGTGATCGACGCCCTCGGCCCCGGGGCACCGGCCGAGGCATACCTCGACGCCCTCGCAACGCTCCGACGGGGCGGCATCGCAGTCGATGTCGGCGGCATGATGGAATCTCCTCAGCTGGACATGATCTCGGTGATGACCAATCAGCTCACAATCCTCGGGAGCGTGTGGTTCTCCACCGCCGAAGCCCAGGACATGGCCGACCTCGTCGGCACCGGCCAACTCGACCTCTCCATCCTCGAGCATCACACCTTCCCCCTGGAAAAGATCAACGAAGCGCTCGAGGACCTCCCCGCCCGGCACGGCGGTTTCTCCAACTTCATCAGCGTTCCCTGACGTTCAGGGGGCACCCGAGCCGAACCAGGCGCAGGCGCCCCCTGGCCGGTGCGCCCGTTGCGAGGCGTAGTACCGCACTCGCGTGGACTCTCGAACCGCGAGGGGGCGGCGGGCCCGAAGAATATCCGCCGATTCGGCGATCGTGCCCCAGCAACACCGCGTCGGGATCCGCCGGGTCTCGCACGAAACCCGCTCGAGCGCCGGGTAGCTCACGGAGGAGATGCATCGCTGACCCACATCACCCATGCCAGTGACGCGTGCACAGTACGTCAGCCGGTCGCCAAAGGCCAGCGCCGGTGCGACGGCCGAACGCGAGGGCCCCGCAGTTCTGCGGCGCTAGGAGGAACCTTCGATAGCGCGCGCAACTTGCACTCCCCTTCCTCCCTCCTGCGACGAGGTCTCCCAAACTTCCAAAGGCTTCCTCAGTCCCGATCAGATGTGTGATTCCCATGAACTCTCGTGAATATCGGCAATGGCGCCACAGGCGGCGCGCCACTTGGATCGATGCGAACCGCAAGCGCAACCATCCTGACACCGACGTTGAGCAACTCATCGAGTTCGCCATCAGGTGGGCACCATTCGGGGGCGCGACCGAGGAGGAAATATTTGTGCACTTCGGAATAACAACGCGCAGGTTCATCGAGCGGTTGTGGCAGGTTGTCCCTGAATCGAACTGTGTCCCGGACGAGATACGCAGATTAGCGAGCGCATACCCGTACCACCGCCGAACCGGCGGCTCATGCGGCTGACGGTCCGGCAGATCCCGAGGTTGCGAAGGCACTGTCATCCCTGCAGGAGGAGGCCTTGTCAAGGGTGGCGTTCTACAGGTTTCGGCTCCATGCGGACACCGCTGGATGAGGGCCGGGGGTCAAGACACAGCGCCCGCGACGTGAGCGAGGACGAATGGTCTTGATGGTGGCCCGGCCCGGCGCAGACTGGTATGAGCCCGATAACGCCGGAGGCCCGAAACGCAATTCGACTTCAGTATGTTGTTGTGGTGCAACGTCTCCAG
>NZ_JAAOQS010000103.1:0-31765 GCF_011603105.1 Rhodococcus sp. A14
ACTCGGTGTGGTTGCGCCATGTCAGGCGGTGTCCGCCGCAGTGTCAGCGGATGAAGCGGTCGACGTAGTCGGCGCCGAGACCGATCTTCTCGTAGTGCGCGCGGGCCTTGTCGATCTTGCTGAACACGTCCTCGATGCCGACGGTGTTGCCGTCGACGTCGACGTAGATGTACGCGCCGCTCACGTGGAACAGGGTCGCCATCTCGGTCACGTCCTCGGGCACCTCGAGGGTGTGGATGTCGCCGGGCGGCTCGAACGCGTAGGTGCCCTCTTCGGCCCACCAGTCGTACTCGAGGTAGTGCCAGCGGCCCCGCAGGGTGAACGCGTGCACCGCACCGGCGTGCCGGTGCCGGGACAGGATCCCCGAACGGCGCACCCGCAGAATGTTCACGAAATAGCCCTGGCTCGCCGACAACACCAGCGGCCGGAACTCGACATCCTGCGACTGCGGAACCCACAGCCGCTCGTCACAGTCCAGATCCAGCGCACCCGGAACGATCAGATCGTCACTCATCCCGTACGGCTTCGGACCCGTGTAAGGCACAGCCTCTTCGTTCTTCATCTCAACAGTGGAACTCACGATGCTCTCCTTTCGCTTAATCGCATAAGTGACCGTACATCGTTGTGTTTCAGCGCACAAGTGGTGACGCTTCAGTGCTTCAATAGTGCCCTTAACTGGCTAAATGGATAGAGTCTGGGTAGTCGACCGAGTGATTAAGGAGTCATTGGCGGAGTTTCATACAACTTAAACGAATCAGCGATGGCGTTTGTGCAGGACGCGGCGCGGTGCCGCCCCTGAAAGCATCACTTAACCGCGTAAGCTGGCGCGCATGACCGACAGTAAGTCCAACGGTGGCCGCACCCGGCGAGTGACGATGAGCGATGTCGCCCGCAAGGCGGGGGTATCTGCTGCCGCGGTCTCCTACGCACTCAGCGGGGCGCCCGGGGTCAGCGACGAGAGCCGCCAGCGGATCCTCGCCATCGCCGAGGAGATGGGGTTTCGACCCAGCAGGATCGCCCGGGAACTGCGCTCGGGCACCACGAAAGCAATCGGGCTACTTCTGGCGGACATCGCGAATCCCTTCTACACCGAGGTCGCCGGGGGAGTGGTCGCCGCCGCCGCCGAAGAAGGCTACGAGGTGTTCGTCTCCCACGTCGGCGTGGACGGTTCGCGGCAATCGGATGTCGCGTTCGCGCAAGTCGACCGAAATTGCAGCGGCCTGATCTTCACCTCGCTCGTCGCCGCCGACAAACCTCTCCTCGACAAGCTCCGCCACGAGAACATCCCCGTTGTGCAGCTCTACCGCAAGATCGAAGACGAACCCTCCGACTGGGTCGGCATCGACGACTACTCCGCCTCGTTCGAAATCGCGTCCCACGTGGTCGCCACCGGCCGGCGCAAGGTCGCCATCCTCGGCGGCCCCGACACCTCGAGCGTGTCGGTCAACCGCATGAACGGATACCGTGACGCCCTGGCCAAAGCGGGTCTGCGCGCGGTCAACGAACCCGACGTGTGGGGAGAGTTGACCCGACCGGCCGGCGCGTTGCGCGCCCGAGCACTCTTCGCCGAACACCCCGAGATAGACGCCATCGTCTGCGGTAACGACATGATCGCGCTCGGCGTTCTCGACGTCTCCCGGGAAATCGGCAAGCGCGTGCCGGAAGACCTGGCCCTGACCGGGTTCGACGACATGAGCTTCTCCAGCGCCGGCCCCCTCCAGTTGAGCACCGTGACCGTGCCGCGGGATCTGATGGGCCAACGCGCCGCACGCATGCTTCTCCAACGTCTCGCCGGCGACAAGGGACCCGCACGCAAAGAGATACTGCCGTACGGGATTCAGGTGCGAGACACCACCGCTCGACGCGGATAAGGTGCGTTCGGCCGAGGGGTACTCCTAGTTCCTATGTTGTCAGGGAACGCCGGACCTTTCCGGGGATGCCGGCGATCAGGGTGCTGGCCCCCACGCGGGCGCCGTTCATCACCGTCGCACCTATGCCGACGAGGAGGTCGTCGCCGATCGTGCAGGCGTGCAGGATCGCGTGTGTCCCATCGATACCCCTGTGTCGATAACAAGCGGGAAACCGGGATCTGCGCGGAGGACGCAGCCGTCTTGGATGTTCGTCCATTCGCCGATCTCGATCCTTTCCGCATCGCAGCGGACCACTGCGACGTACCAGACGCCCACTCCCGACCGGATTCGCACAGTGCCGACGACGATCCGTGGCGGCAGGTGGCTGGACCGATGTGAAGTCGTCTTCGCGGACGCGATGGATGTGGATGAGGTTGGTGGATCCGACGGTGGGCGAGGGCGAGCCGGCAACGATGACGACGAGGTCCACGCTCTGGTAGCGGACCAACCGGAGGAGTCGGTGTCGTTCTGGCGGATCATCTCGTCGGTCGACTGGACCGGGTCGACGAGGAAGGTTTCGGTACCCCAGATGAGCGCGGGTTCGTTGCTCATCCGGGGTACCGGGGCGAATTCCAGCAGCGGCAGCGGGGTGTGGATTCGTGTTCGACGGCGGTGAGGATCCGCGCCATCGTCGCGACGGTCTCGAGCGGGTATGCACCGACCGAGGTTTCACCGGAGAGCATCACCGCGTCGGCGCCGTCGAGGACCGCGTTGCCACTCCGATGCCCCGGCCGAGCTGGGCCGGGAATAAGTTTCGACTCAACTCAATTCATCGAGCAATTTGGTGATCGCCGCCTGCCAACCCCCGACAACCGCCAACCAACGGACGGATGGGTCGAGTGGGTGGGGCGGGCTGGACGACGCAGGGCGTGGATGCGGGGTGGATGGAATGGATGGAGCCGATGACGGGAATCGAACCCGCGTATTCAGCTTGGGAAGCTGATGTTCTGCCATTGAACTACATCGGCGCGCACGATATTGGGCGCCCGTAGGCAGGCCCAACACCCTGCGGCGGAAACATTATCAGATGGTGATCCGGACTACCCGGGCGCACATGCGGTGTGTCATACGAGGGGTTTGCCGGCCTTCATTCGGCGTCGCAGATCGAACATGAGCAGGTTGTAGGGGAACTCCCGGATGCGGACGGGGATGCGCCTGCTGACGGTGCCGATGGTGCGCAGGGTCCGGTCGAAGCGCTGCTGATCCTTGTCGGTCCATGTCAGGTGCATTTCGTCGCGGAACTGCTGGGGCAGGAAGCCGTTGGTGAAGAACATGTTGAGCCGGCCGAACAGGCGGGAGACGATGGCGGGCAGGAATTCGAGGCGTGCGATGGAGAGGACGTGTTCGCGGATGGTGTCGTCGATCGACACCTTGTCGAGGGCCTTGTTCCAGTACTCGTCGAACGCGATGCGGTCTTCGGGCCACATGTCCGGGGGTACCTGGAGGGTGGTGCCGAACGTGGCACCTTCCTTGTAGAAGAACTCGGCGGCGGCGGGGGAGAGGTCGCCGTGCAGGGCGCGGTTGACGTCCTCGAACCCCCGGTAGATGCAGGCGGCCACCCACAGCTGCAGTTCGGGATCGAATGCGTTGTATTGCACGGGACTGTCGGGGGTGGAGCGCACCTTGGCGTGGGCGCGGTTGACGCCCTTGCGGAAGGCCGCCTTCTCCTCGTCGGTGCCGCGGGCCGCCACCACGAGGTAGGTCAGCGTGGTGCGGGTCCGCTTGATCGGATGCCTGAACAGCTGGCCGCTCTCGACCTTGCTCTCGTACACGCCGTACCCGACCCTGGGATGGGCGAGTTGCATGATGATGTTCGCTGCGCCTGCCAGTAGTCCGGCGCCGTCCATGACCTGATCGAGACGGTCCGGTACTTCGAGTGACGTCGACATTCTTGTTCCCTCTCCCCACCGCGGATTCGCTATCTGAACACGACCGTACTCACATATATGTTCGCCGTCCAGAGTCCAGTGGAAAGATGGTGCGCATGGCTACCGCACCGGTGAACGCGAAGGTCGGACACTCGACGGGCGACGGCGGACGCGTCTATGGCGGCCAGGAGCGCGACCAGCGCACATCGGAACGACGTGGCCGGCTCATCGAGGCCGGACTCGACCTGCTGGGCAGCGCGGAGGGCGACCACGCCCTGACCGTGCGCGGAGTCTGCAAGCAGGCCGGACTCGCCACCCGCTACTTCTACGAGAGCTTCACCGACCGCGACGCGCTCACCGTCGCCGTCTACGACCACGTCGTGGATCGGATCGCCACCAGCACCCTGGATGCCGTGTCGAACGCCGGGCCCGGTGAACGCGACATCGTGCGCGCCGGGGTCCGCAACATCGTGCGGGAGGTCGCCGAGGATCCGCGTCAGGGCCGTCTGATGTTCTCGGTGGCGCAGTCGAGCGCGGTGCTGGCGCAGCGCCGCCTCGACAGTTCGCGGCTGTTCGCGGGCCTGGTCACGAAGCAGACGGTCGGGTACTACGAGGTGGCCGAGAGCCCGCGCCTCGACCTGGCCGCGCACTTCATGGTCGGTGGCCTGGCGCAGACCCTGACGGCGTGGTTGAACGGCACGGTGACCCTCCCCGAGGAGGAGCTCGTGGACACCTGCACCGAACTGCTGCTCTCGATGGCCATCCACACCCGTTAACCTTTACCTGTGCTCCTCTCCGATCGCGATCTCCGTGCCGAAATTTCCGCTGGACGTCTGGGCATCGACCCGTTCGATGATTCGATGGTCCAGCCCTCGAGCGTGGATGTGCGCCTCGACAGCCTGTTCCGGGTGTTCAACAACACCCGCTACACGCACATCGACCCAGCTCAGCGGCAGGACGAGCTGACGACGCTGGTCGAGCCGGCCGAGGGGGAGCCGTTCGTTCTGCACCCCGGTGAGTTCGTTCTCGGCTCCACGCTGGAGGTGTGTTCGCTGCCCGACGACCTTGCGGGACGCCTCGAGGGTAAGTCCTCGCTCGGCCGCCTCGGGCTGTTGACGCACTCCACGGCCGGGTTCATCGACCCCGGCTTCAACGGGCACATCACGCTGGAGCTCTCCAACGTCGCGAACCTGCCCATCACCCTGTGGCCCGGGATGAAGATCGGCCAGCTGTGCCTGCTGCGGCTGTCGAGCGCGGCGGAACACCCGTACGGCAGCTCCGCCGTCGGCTCCAAGTACCAGGGCCAGCGCGGCCCGACGCCGTCGAAGGCCTACCTCAACTTCGCGCAGAGCTGACCCCCGCGGCCCGACGAAAATATTGCAAACCGAGTGGTCCGCTACTCGTGTGTATTGCGGCGGGTGAGAGAAGACTGGGATTCGAAGCCGCCCTCTCCTGGGCGTTCGATCCCGGAGGCCGCCAACTGTTGTCGCAATATTGGTGGCGAGGTGTATTGGGTCTATACGGATCGCGGTTCGGGTCTCGAGGGACCGGCGGGCGGGGTGCGGCCGGATGCTCGACGACGCGACCAAGGGGTCGGTTTACGGTGTGGCCGGGGGTGTGGCGAGATCGGTTGGCCCGGTTCGCAGGTGGCGTGGACCGAGCGGTGCTTGTCGGGGGTCGGCGTTACAGTCGAGGTCTTGTGAGACAAGGCCGATGAATCGTTGGTGGAGGTTTGGTGGATGACGTCATGGTTGCTGGCATCGTTGTCCGGCCGGTTCGATCGGCTGCGGTCGAAACGGAATCAACTCTGGCTTCTCGACGATGCCGTCGCTATACCGAATTAGCGATGCTGACGGTCCGCGGCGTCGCTTTCCGTGCGATGAAAGATCGTGCCAGGGGGCCGTGGGCGGACGTTCTGTCCGACGCAGCGCTGGCGGTCTGGCGGGCGGCGGGAGTTGATCCCGGCGATCACAGCACCTGCCCGCTACACCCTCGCGGATGCGACGGCACCGGCCCACCATTCGGTTTTGGTTGCTGCGGCGGCGACCACTGTCGTCAACTGGACGTGACTCGGTTCGTTCGGCTGTGCCTGGATCCTGGTTGGCCGGCATGACCGGGCCGGGAACGACTGCGCCGCGGCAATTCGCCTTCACCACCCGCCCATACGGGGCAGTCGACGATGCGACCGGTGAGCCGATCGGCCTCGACGACGTCGATACCCGGGTGGGGTGGCTCCTCGACCTGATCACCGCGGCCGGCGCCGAGTTGGTGTCGCGGCTGTGGCTGCCGGCGACGTTCGATGTGCTTGCCGCCGGTCGTGACCGTCAGGACCGTAGGTTGCCCGTGCAAGGTCATGCCGCCGCGGCACGTCTCGGCTGGAACCCGATCTTTCCGGACGGGGTCTATGTGCCGTCGCGGGTGACCCGGGTGGTGACGGCGCAGGTGATGGCGACCCTGCGGACCTTGGCCTAGCGGGACGCCGCGATCACGGCACTGTCGGCCCGATTCGACCCGGCCACCGGGGTTGTGGCGCCGCCGGTCGGGTCGGCGGACGACGTGCCGTCGGGCTTCGCTCGGGGCGTGCAACGTCAGCTCGTCGCCCGCTCTCGCCGCGGCGGCGGGGCACCGGCCGGCCGGTTGCGGATCACCGAGGTGCAGGGTCCGCCGCAGACGAGCGCGATGGCACGGCTGTCGGCCGCCGATCGGCAGCTCGCGCAGCTTGCCGTCACCGGTGACGAGCTGGTGTTGACGGTGAAGTTGCCCACCTGCCCGACCCCGGCAGGGCGGGCGCAGTGGCGGCGGGTCCGGCTGACCGCCGCCGTCCCCGCGCACCTGCACGGCAGAGCTGTCTCCGACTGGCATCTGCCGACCCTGGTCCTCGATCGCCGGGGTCTGTTGTGGCGGTGCGCCGCTACCGAGCTCGTCCCTGAAGCCGATCTAATGGACGGCGCGGCGGCGGTGGGCGTCGATTGGTCCCCGTCCACTCTCGGTGCCGCCGCCATCGCAGCAGAGGGCCCGGACGGGTTATCCTCTGATTACCTGGGCTGGACCTACGACGACCGCGGCCTCGGGATCAAACTGGCACGCCTGCAAGCCGAGGGGCAGATGCTGCACCGCAAGGCGGCCCGGTTGACGCGGCTGGCCGCCACCGCCCCACCCGAGGTCCGCGCCCGGCTGGAGACGAAGATCGCCGTCCTGAACGACCACCGGACCGCGGTGGGCGTCAAGCGGGGAAAGATCAACCGGGAACTGGCGTTCCATTTCGCCCGCCAGGTCACCGACTACGCCGAGGCGGCGGGCGCGCAGGTGATCGCGGTGGAAGATCTCACCACCCTCGAGACCCGCGGACACGGACGAGTCAACAACAACCGGGCCGCGCAGTCCGCCCGCCGCCAAGCGGTCGCCGCCCTCGCGCACACCGCCACAGGTGTCGGCGTCACGGTGGTGTCGGTGCCGGCCCGAGGTTCCTCCGCACTGTGTCCGGGCTGCGACGAACCGCTTGCCCGCCCCGGCGGCTATCACGACGCGTGGTGTCCCCGCTGCCGGGTCGGTGGTAACCGCGACCATATGGCCGGGGTGAACCTGGCTAAACGCGCACTGCTCGGCAGAAACAAAGCCACCAGACGGCGTGGGCAATTGTCCGCGGTCCGGGTGGCCGAACATGCACCGGTACGCCGCTGCCGCGACAAGCACGGTCCCACCCCGAGCAGGCCACGGCACCGACGGGTCCGCCGCAGCCTACCCACCACAACACGGCGGTTGGGGGTGAATTCGAAACAGCATGTTCCTGCATCACAAGCGTCGGTGTGGGACACGGTCAAACCCATACCACCGCACGGTGATGCGGGTAGCCGTGACACACGTACATCTCTATCGCCCGCCACATCAGTGGCAGACAGTATGAAATCTACGTAGACGCTGCCATGAAAGACGTAGCCGGGTGGTCCTGCTCGAAGGGGACCGCCTCGAATTGGACGTGGGTGACGCCTCCTGACCCTGGCGGTGGGAGGTACCTGCGGGGATATAATTCTCTGACCTGGTATTCACACTCAGTGACGCGGTTCCGCCGTATCGGGGAGACGGATTGGCGCGCCCCGAAAGGAATTCCGATGTCTACTCGACACGTGGTGGGCCGGTTGGGTGCAGTGATCGCCGTGGCAGGCGCACTGTCGTTCGCAGTGCCCGCGGCCGCCTCGGCGGCGCCCTTCGTTCCCGGCTCGATGTCGACGTGCGCCCCCGGCGCGTGGCTGACGTTCAACGCGGAGCGGGTCGCGCCCGACCGGATCCGGTACACCACCGCTGCGCCGCTCGCGCAGTGGAACGGTGCCGTGGTGCAGTTCACCAACCTCACCACAGGATTCCGGGGTGTCGCGTTCGTCAACGACCCGGTACCCGCAGCCGTGGGATTCGGCCCCGTGCTGAGCGAGATCGCCGGACTGCTGCCGTGTTTCGTCAGCGCGGGCGTCACCATGTCCTGACCCCTCAGCTGGGGTCGGAGCCGCGGACGGCCGCCAACCACACCGCGACAGCCGCAGCCACACAGGTCGCGCCCGCGAACGCCGGAAGCCCACCGCCCGCGACGTACACCCACAGTGCCCCGACGAACGGTGCCGCCACTGCGAACTGGGCGTCGAGGACGATCCGGCGGACCGGTCGAGCGGCCGCCCGGGCGCGCACCGGGCCGTCCGGATCCGGCCGCGACGGGTTGTCGATCAACCGCCCGGCCGGCTCCGAACGACGCGCTTGCCCGGACGGGCGGAGTCGACGGCCTTCCCAGACCACGACGCGGCGACGCCCCGCGTCGTGCACCGTCGCCGCGGTCGGGGTCGGCATCGTGATCAGCGCGGGATCGAAGAACACCGGAATCCACAGTGAACCCGGTTCCTCACGAACCTCGATCCAGGACCTGCTGGTCAGCCGATGCTGCTGGCGTACCCGGTGCACCGTGGCGGGCCGACCCGGCTCCGACCCCGAACGGGTGGCAGCGAACCACGTGTAGCCGGTGACACCGAGCACCGTCGCCGCCACCACGACCAGTGCGCTGAGCTGATCGGCGTCGGCGACCACGGCGAACGCGCCGCACACCACCAGCGCGCACGCGCCGACGGCAACGGGGTAGCGGACGGCCGCGAACCCGCTAATTCAGGAAGCCGATCGTGGTGTAGTCGTAGGACGCGAGGCCGGCGGCGCCGAAGTTCGCCAGGTTGTCGCGCACCGCGACGTTGCCCGGCGCCTGCACCAGCGGCAGCGAGAATCCCTCTTCGAACACCGCGGTGTCCACTTCGTTGGCCAGTTCGATCGCCTTCTGGGGGTCGAGTTCCGAGATCGTCCGCTCGATCAGCGCGTTCAGTTCGGGCGAACCGATCCGGCCGTAATTTCCCTGCAGGTCGTCGGGGTTGTACGCGTAGATCTGCGGCAGGCCGCTGAGTGGGAACGGATCACCCACCCAGGAGAATTGGGCGATATCGAAGTCGCCGGGCTGGATGACATCGGTGAAGAACCCGGTGCCGCCACGGGTGTCGATGTTCAGCTTGACGCCGATCTGCGCGAGGTTCTGCTGAAGGATCTGCGCGATCTGAACCCAGGTGGTCGACTGGTACATCACGTCGCGAATCTCGAGCCTGCGCCCGTCCTTCTCCCGGAACTCGCCGTTGAGTGTCCAGCCGAGTTCGTCGAGCCGCCTCGCGGCCTCCTCGGGGTCGTAGGAGACGGCTGCGCTGTTGTCCTGGTAGCCTTCCTGGCCGTTGAGGTAGACGTGGTTGTTCAGCGGCTGGGGATCGTCGACCAGACCGTTCTGGATCGCGGTCGCGATGCCTTGCCGGTCGATGCCCTTGGACAGCGCCACCCGCAATTCCGGATCGGCGAGGATCGATCCCTCCGCTCCGTTGAACGTGATGTGCGAGAACTGGTTTCCCGGTGCCCGGCGGATCGCGATGCCTGCCGAACCCTGCGCGGTCTTCACCTCGTCGATGGTGCCCAGTCCGGACGCGTCGATCTCGTTGTTCTGCAGAGCGGGAATTCGCGCCGAGTCGTCGAGCACGCTGTAGGTGATGGTGTCGAGTTTCGGAGTGTTGCCCCACCACGCGGGGTTGCGGCCCAGCGTGATTCGGTTCTGCGCCCTGTCGATCGACGCGATCCGGAACGGTCCCGACGTCAGTGTGACCCCGTCGCGCAGACTCTCGTTGAACGTCTCGGGGGTCGCGGTGACCGACTTCGGGTACAGCATCGAATTGCCCGCGAACTGGCCCTTCCATTCGGCGTACGGCTCGGCGAATGTGATCACTGCCTGACGGTCGTCGACGCCGCGCTCGACCCTGTCCACCCGCTCGAACCCGGACGTGTTCGCGATCAGGAATTCCTTGTTCTTCCCGCTGAGCGCTGCGGCCTGAGACTGGATGTCCGCCCACGTGATCGGGGTGCCGTCGGACCACACGGCCTTCGGGTCGATCGTGTACGTGACCTGCTGGGGGTCGGTGCCGGTGAGCGCGACGTCGGTGAAGTAGTCGTGGTTCACCGACAGCGCTCCCGAGGCGTCGGTGCTGAAGGCGCGGGGCATCATCGGCTTCAGCATGGCGCCGATCTCGGTGTCGTTGCCGTCGTTGGACAGGGTGTTGAAATTCGGGGGGAAACCCGACAACGCCAACCGCAGGTTTCCGCCGTCGCGTAGCTCGCTGGGGTCGTGCGGATTGATGTCGTTGGTGGTGCCGATCGACCCGGACCCGGCCTCGACGCCGCCGGTGTCCGAACCCCCGCAGCCACCGAGAATCAGGCCGATGGCCAGGACCGATACCGCGAGGCGGGTGCGCGCCGAACGAATCCTCATGGATGTGCCCTTCCTCGAAGTTCGCTGAGCTTTAGTGTGCCAAATACGTCGGATCCGGAACGGGAATTGCCTCGAGGAGTGCCCGGGTGTACTCGTGCTGCGGATCCTCGAAAATCGTCTGCGCTGTCCCCGACTCGACGATCCTGCCCCGGTACATCACCGCGACGTCGTGCGCGATGTTGCGGACCACCGACAGGTCGTGGGAGACGAACAGGTACGACATGCCTCGCTGCTCCTGAAGGTCGCGCAGGAGGTTGAGCACCCCGGCCTGGATCGAGACGTCGAGCGACGACACCGGCTCGTCCAGGATCAGCAGTTCCGGATCGAGGGCGAGCGCCCGGGCGATGCTGATCCGCTGCTTCTGGCCGCCCGAGAAATCCGCCGGATAGCGATCGGCGTGCTCGCGGCGCAACCCGACGAGGTCGAGCAACTCAGGTACCCGGCGGCCGACCTCCTCGCGCCTGCGGCCGTCCAGCCGGAGCGGCTCGGCGAGAACGTCGAACACCGGCAGCCGGGGATCCAGGGACGCCGTCGGATCCTGGAAGACGACCGCCATCTTGTGCCGGATCGCGCGCTTCTCGTGTGGGCTCAGCGCCGCGACGTCGGCGCCCAGCACCGCGATCGAACCGGATTCCGGTTCGGCCAGGTCGAGAATCTGCGTCAACGTGGTCGATTTGCCCGAGCCGGATTCACCCACCAGCGCCAGCGTGCGGCCGGCGCTGATGTCGAAGCTGATGCCGTCGACCGCCCGGATCTCGCCCCGCTTGCGGCGGAACACCAGACCGCTGGTGATCGGATACGTCTTCACGAGATCGGCCACCTGCAGCACCACGCGCTGCTCGGGTGCCGTCTCCGCGGTGGCGGCGGGTGCCGGCTGGTCCCGCCGATACGCCGTGAACAGGTCGCGGGTGCGCGTCTCGTCGACGCGGATGCACGCCGCCTGATGACCGCGTCCGGTCGAGACGAGTTCCGGCTCGGCGAGTAGGCAGGCGTCGACCGCGAGCGGGCAGCGCGGCGCGAACGTGCAGCCGGGTGGCAGCGAATGCAGCGCGGGCGGGGCACCGGCGATCGAGACCAGGCGGCTCCGGATCGGAGCGTCCATCCGCGGCACGGACACGAGTAGGCCTGCGGTGTAGGGCATCCGGGGTTCGGCGAACAGTTCGCGCACCGACGCCGACTCCACCACCCGGCCCGCATACATCACCACCACGCGGTCGGCCAGCGTCGCGGCGATGCCCATGTCGTGGGTGATCATCACGACGCCGGCGCCGGTGAGGTCGCGGGCCTTGCGCAGCAGGTTCAGGATCTGCGCCTGCACGGTTACGTCGAGGGCGGTGGTCGGCTCGTCGCAGATGATCAGCGCGGGGTCGTTGGCGATGGCGATGGCGATCACGACGCGCTGGCGCATGCCGCCGGAGAACTCGTGGGGAAAGGCCTTGGCGCGCACCGCCGGATCGGGTATCCCGACCAGGTCGAGCAGGTCGACAGCCCGCTGCGCGGCATCTTTCTTGCCGGTCGCCCGGCCGTGGACGAGCAGCGCCTCGGCGATCTGGTCACCGACCCGGTACACCGGCGTCAACGCGGACAGCGGATCCTGGAACACCATGCTGACCGTCTTCCCGCGCAGCGCCGACAGCTCCTTGTCGCCCATGCCCAGCAACTCGCGGCCCTGCAACCGGATCGAGCCGGTGACGCGCGCGTGCTCGGGCAGCAGACCCATCACGGCGAGGGATGCCACCGACTTACCCGAACCCGACTCACCCACGATGGCCAGCACCTCGCCGTCGGAGACGCGGTAGCTGACACCACGCACCGCCTCGATCCGGCCCTCCTCGCTGGGAAAGCTGACCCGCAGGTCCTCGATCTCGAGCAGCGGTTGCCCGGTCACCGCTTCGCCTTCGTCTTCCTCTTGCGGGACCGGGCGCGCGTCGAGCTGGGGTCGACCGCGTCGCGCAGACCATCGCCCACCAGGTTCGCGGACAGCACGGTGATCACCAGCAGTCCGCCCGCGAACAGGAACAGCCACGGGTAGGTGAGCGCGGATTCGGTGCCGTCGGCAATCAGTGACCCGAGGGAGATGTCCGGCTTCTGGACGCCGAACCCGAGGAAACTGAGCCCGGTCTCGGCGAGGATCGCGGCACCGACGTTCAGGGTCGCGTCGATGATCAGAATCGACGCGATGTTCGGAACGATGTGGCTGGTGATGATCTTGTGGGTGGGGGCGCCCATGTACCGGGCCGCCTGGACGAATTCCCGCTCGCGCAGGCTGAGCGTCATTCCCCGGACCATCCGGGCGGTGATCATCCAGCCGAACACCGCCAGCAGCAGGATCAGCAGGGCGATCGAGCTCGAGGACTTCAGCCGCGGAGTGAACACGGCGATGATGATGAAACTGGGAACGACGAGCAGCAGATCGACCAGCCACATGATCACCCGATCGGGCCAGCCGCCGACGTACCCTGCCAGCGCACCGACGAGCGCCGCGATGGCGGTGGAGAAGATCGCGACGCAGATCCCGATGATCAGCGACTTCTGCAGCCCGCGCAACGTCTGGGCGAGAACGTCCTGGCCGATCTGGTTGGTGCCGAACGGATGTTCGGCGCTGGGCGGCTGCAGCAGCGCGGTGTAGTCGAGTTGCTGATAGTCGTAGGGGAGCAGGTGCGGTCCGACGAAACTGCCCACGAACAACAGCACCAGGACGCACACCCCGGCGATGGCGGGCTTGTTCCGGAGAAACCGCCGCCACAGCAGGGTCCGGCGACCGACGGCCGACACCGCCGCATCGGTGGACGCGATCTGGATCTCGGTCACCCGACACGCACCCTCGGGTCGAGCGCCGCGTACACCACGTCCGACAGCAGTCCCGACAACAGCACGATCAGCCCGGTGAACGATGTGATCGCCACGACGATGTTGGTGTCCTGGTTGTCGATGCCGATCACGATCCACTCGCCGATACCGTGCCAGCCGAAGATCGTCTCGGTGAACGTGGCGCCGACGACCAGCGCCCCGAATCCGTAGGCGAACAGCGTCGCCATCGGGATCAGCGCCGTCCGGAGACCGTGCTTGAGCAGTGCCGCCCGCCGGGTCAGTCCCTTCGCCCGCGCGGTCCGGATGAAGTCGCTGCCCAGAACGTCGAGCATCGCGTTGCGCTGGTACCGGCTGTAGCCGGCGATGCTGCCCAGCGCCAGCGCGATAGTCGGCAGCACCAGATGCTGCACCCGGTCGACGAACTGCGGCCAGAACCCGATGATCGTGCTGGCCGAGGATTCGCCAGTGTACAAGAAGATCTGGCTTCCGGTGGCCGAGTTGATCTGGAGAGCACCATATTTCAGCAGTGTCGCGACGAGGAACACGGGCGCACTGAGAATCAGCAGCGACAGGACGGTGCTGAAATAGTCGCTGAACTTGTACTGCCGGATCGCACCCGCGGCGCCGATCAGCACACCCAGCACCGCTCCGATCACGGAACCGAGGATCAGCAATCGCATGCTCACCAGGATCCGGCGACCCAACTCGTCCGACACCGGCTGACCCGTGATGGTGGTGCCGAAGTCGCCGTGGACCACGCCGCCCAGCCAGTTCGCGTACCGCACCGGGATCGGGTCGTCCAGATGCAGTTCGGCGGCCTTCGCGTCGATCACCGATTGGGGTGGCCGGGGGTTGCGCTGCTCCAGGCTGTCGAGCGGCCGGAACGTGAGCGAGGCGAGACTGAACGTCAGGAACGACGCCAGCAGCAACAGCACCACGTAGTTGAGCGCTCGTCGTAGCAGGAAGCCGGCCATCGGTCCCCCTCGCAACTAGGGCTCAGGGTACGAATTATAGGAGCGTGCCGCCGGGCGTCAGCTCGACTCGGCGAAACCGATACCGCGCCCGAATTCCCCGCCACGCACGTCGCGTCTCCGCTTGTTAGCGTGGCGGGGTGACACCTCGTGCCCAGCCCGTCGAACCGCTGACGCGGTGCACGGCACATGGCACGGCGTTCGACGAGCACGCGGTGACCGTCCCACGCTCCGGCGATCGTGCGCTGGTCGCGGTGCCGCGCGGGGTGACGCCGTCCGCGGTCGCGTGCTACCTGCACGGGCGTACGGGTGACGAGAGGTCGATCGACGACCGCGCCGGCCTGCGGGACGGCCTGCTGGACGCCGGCTACCTGGTCGCCAGTCCCTACCTGCACGGCGACCAGTGGGGAAACCGCCTGGCGCAGGACGCCGTGGTCGCACTGGACGAGTGGGTGTCCCGCCGGTGGCCGGTGACAGTTCGGTTCCTCATCGGCGAATCGATGGGCGCCAACGCCGCTGCCAACGCCGTACGCCTGCGGGAGGTCGCGTGGGACGGAGCCGTGTTCATCGCTCCGTCGCTGTCGCTGCGCGCAGTGTGGGAACGGGGCGAACACGGACGCGACACCGTGCGGGACGCCTTCCGCGTGTCCGCGGACGGGCACGACCTCGAACCGAAGACCGAGCACTGGGACGCCGTCCGGCACGAGCCGGGAGACTATGTCGGAGTGCCGATTCGGGTGTACGCGTCGCGGGAGGACGAGGTGGCGAACATTGCCGGCGTCACGGGGCCGTGGGTCGAGATGCTCCGCCGCGGCTCGGACGCCGTCGAGTTCGTCGAGGTGAGCGGACCGCACGTCTCGGAAGACCACTTCCGCACCGCGGAGGTCGTGCAGTTCTTCGAGACGATCCGGTGAACACGGGGAGGCCTTCTCGGCGAAGACCTCCCCATGTGTTCAGGCCTCGGTCCGGTGCGTGGTGTCCAGGCGGAAGATGTTGGTGAAGAAGTCCTTGACGGCCTGGATCTTCTCGTTGGTCAGCTCGATGGCGTGGCGACGCGATTCTTCGAGCGCGGTCGACATGGCGGCTTCCTTTCGTCGAGGGGGCACAGCATGGCGATCGACAGTCTGCCTCACGATGCTGACGTCCGCATGACGAACAGGTGTCCTCCGTGCAACTCGAACAGCAAGCGGGGGAGCGCCTTCGGCTAACCTGGCACGATGATGACGAGCAGCGCAGACGGCCGGGTCGCGATCACCTACTGCACCCAGTGCCAGTGGCTGTTGCGTGCGGCGTGGATGGCGCAGGAATTACTCGGCACGTTCGGGCAGGACCTCGGCGAGGTCGCGCTCGTCCCCGGCACCGGCGGGATCTTCCGCATCACCGTCGACGACGAACTGATCTGGGACCGCAAGGAACAGGGCGGCTTCCCCGACATCACCGTGCTCAAGCAATTGGTCCGGGACCGGGTGGCGCCCGACCGCCACCTCGGGCACAGCGACCGTAAGAGTCCCTAGGATCAGATTCCGACCGCGCGCTCGAGGGCGCGCAGTTCGTGCCCGAGCCGGGCGGGGATCGACTTCAGGTCGGGCACCGCGCTGCGGCAGCCGGTGACCCCGAACGAGATGATGTCGTCGTTGCTGGTGCAGGTGATGTTCAGGCCCTGGCCGTCGACGGGCACCGACAGCGGGTAGATCGCGTCGAGCCGCGCCCCGTTCCAGTACAGCGGCGAGCTGGGACCCGGAACGTTGGAGATGATGAGGTTGAACGGCGGGCGCACCCGCGAGTTGTGCCCGAACAGCATGCTCGCGCCGATCGGTGCCGCGCCGAGAGCGCTCATCGCGAGGATCTGCGTCGCACTCATCGTCTCGTACGCCTCCTTGCCCTCGCGCATCGACGTCCGGATGGTGTCGAGGCGATCCGCCGGGTCGGGGAGGTGGGTGCCGAGGTTGCACATGAGTACCCCGATATTGTTGCCGTTCGACGCCTCGCGCTGACTCTTCAGCGACACCGGCACCATCGCGATCAGCGGCTCGGCGGGCAGGGCGTTCTGATCCTCGAGGTAGCTGCGGAGCGCCCCGGAGGACATCGCGAGCACGACGTCGTTGATGGTGGTGTCGGACAGCTTGGCGACGAGCCGGAGACGTTCGAGCGGCCACGACTGCGCCGCGAACTGGCGGGCACCGGTGATCGGCACGTTGAACGGGGTCTTCGGTGCGGACAGGGCGAGTGGGCCGCCCTGGTCGCGGAAGGCGCGGGACACGGTGCCGGCGAGCGCGGGCACGAGCCCGGCGACCTCACCGACGGTGTCGCGGGCGGTGCGGAACGTGGAACCGGCCAGACCCGACAGGCTGAAGCCCTTCGACGGCGTCCGCTGCGGCCGCGGGCCCCGCGGCTGCCACGGTGCCGGCACGTCCCGATCTTCCGAGTTCTCGCTGAGCGCGTTGCGCAGCATCTTCATCGCGGTGACGCCGTCGGCGACCGCGTGGTGGATCTTGGTGTAGACGGCGAACCGTCCGTCGCTCAGTCCCTCGATCAGGTGCATCTCCCACAGCGGGCGGCTGCGGTCGAGCAGCGATCCGTGCAGCCGCGAGCAGAGTGCCATCAGCTCGGCCTCGCCCCCGGGGGCGGGCAGCGCGTCGTGCCGGATGTGGTGACCGAGGTCGATGTCGTCGACGGTCTCCCAACTCCACTGACCGAGCGTCGAGAAGGACCGGTGGGCTCGCTTGGCGAGCCGGGGGGTGACGATTCCGTCGCCGTCGGCGAGCGCGCGGTCGAGCATCGCGCGCATGTCGTACGTGTCGGCGCCTTCCGGGAGCTGGAAGATCTCTACGCCGCCGACATGCATCGGGTGCTCACGGGACTCGCCGAGAAGGAACATCGAGTCGAGAGGGGACATGGGGAGCGGCATCTAGGGCCCTTTCCATCCCGTAGACGACTTCCCGGATCGCGGGAGGGCTCGTCTGTGGTCTGAGGTAACGGGAGATGGTGACGTTCCGTTTGTCAGGGACCACCACCGGATAACTAATTGATATGGGACGGGTCACGAAAGCGTGACGTCGTATTTCTACAGGTTTCGCGTGAGCCATGCCACTAGACAAGCGTCCAGTTTGGATGGTGTCATTCGGGTGGAGTACACCGAAGGTGAACTCCGTGTGAACATCCGAATTTTGTGCACTCAGTGCGGAATTCGCGAATTCGGGCCTGCATAGGGTCGAAAGTCCCTACTCGGTAAGAATTGTGGCATGAACAAGCCATGGGCGGTTGTAAAGCACGTGCCGTTCGAGGGACCGGCGCTCGTCGGTACTTTGCTGGCGGAGCGGGGAATTCGGTACACCGAGTACCCCATGTACCGGGCGTCGGAACTCCCGGCCGTTCACGACATCGGCGGCCTCGTGGTGATGGGCGGTCCGATGGGCGCACTCGATGACGTTACCCACCCGCAACTTCCACGAGAGCGAAACTTCATCAAAGAAATTGTGGACGCCGGACTTCCGATGCTGGGAATCTGCCTCGGCGCGCAGCTTCTCGCCGCCTCGTTCGGCAGCGCGATCCGCCGGGGGCCGACCCCGGAGAACGGCGCCGGGACGGTCACCGTGTCCGTGGACGGGACGCGCGATCCCGTGTTCGGTTCGGCCGGCGCCGAGGTGCCCGTCGTCCACTGGCACGGCGACACCTTCGACCTCCCCGACGGCGCGATCGGGCTGGCGAGCAGTCACCTCTACGAGAATCAGGCGTTCGCGATCGGCCGCCGGGCGTACGGGTTGCAGTTCCACGTCGAACTGACCCGCGCGCAGCTGCCGGTGATGCAGGCCCACATGCCGCCGGACACCGCGCCGTCGGGGGCCCACATGGCCGACGTGGAAGCGGCCGGGCGGATCATCATCGGCTCGTTCCTCGACCTCGCCGAGAGCTGAGGGGATCGGGCGAGCGGTCGCCGATGAGTTTTGCGCACCGCTGCGGTCTGTATCGATGACCTTCCGCAGTGGGCGGAACCCGAGAAGGAGAATCACATGTCCCGGATGCTCTTCGTGAACCTGCCGATCAAGAACCTCGACGCGACCAAGACGTTCTTCGCCGGACTCGGCTTCGAGTTCAACACTACGTTCAGCGACGACTCCTGCACCGCCATGGTGATCAACGAGTACACGTCCGTGATGCTCCTCGTCGAGTCCCGGTTCAAGGACTTCATCGAGGGCGGCATCTGCGACACCTCGAAGTCCGTCGAGGCCCTCATGTGTATCTCGGCCGACAGTCGCGAGGAGGTCGACAGCCTCGTCGACAAAGCCCTCGCCTCCGGCGGGACGTCGTGGGGCAAGCTCCAGGACGAAGGCTTCATGTACGGACGCGCGTTCCGCGACCTGGACGGTCACGTCTGGGAGGTCATGTGGATGGATCCGGCCGCCGTGCCGGCGTAGGGGTCAGGCGGGCGGGGTCTCCGGTAGTCCGAACTTCTCGAACAGATCGACGTCGAAGAAGCAGACGACATGGGAGACCCCGTCAGCCGTGACGTCCAGGACGTGGAGCTGGAACGGACGGTGGACGCCGTCCTCCCCGCGCATGTACAGGCCGAGGGCCGGTTGTCCGTTGGCCGCCGTGGGCACCAGGCGCATGTCGCCCGCAGCCTTGGCTGGACAGTTTCCGCTGATCAGGGTGCCGATCGAGGCGCCCCCGCGATACCAGCCGTCGAACGGTGGCATCTCCCAGACGGCGTCCTTGGTGAACAGTTCGACGATCGCGTCGATATCGTAGTTCTCGAACGCGGCGACGTAGCGGTCGAGGAGGTCGCGTTCCTCGGGTGATTCCGGTTCCACGAGAGTGTCGGCCGTCGGCATGGCCAGTTCGAGTTGCGCACGTGCACGCTGCAGCAGGCTGTTGACCGCCGTCGTGGTGGTACCGACAGCCGCCGCGACCTCCGACGCCTTCCACTGCAACACGTCGCGGAGGACGAGAACCGCACGCTGACGTGCAGGAAGATGCTGAAGGGCGGCGATGAACGCCAGCCGCACCGACTCGCGCGACGTCACGACGGTGGCGGGATCGTTCGCATCGTCGTCGATGAGGCGGTCGGGGAGCGGTCCGAGCCACGGCACCTCGTGTCGTTCGACGAGGTCGGCGGTCGGGTCGGAGTCGGGAGCGCCCAGCCCACTCGGCAGCGGACGCTTGGATTTGCTCTGCAGGGCCGTCAGGCATGTGTTGGTGGCGATCTTGTACAGCCACGTCCGCAGCGACGCCTGCTGCTGGTAGCCGTCGTACCCCCGCCAGGCCCGGATGAAGGTCTCCTGCATCTGGTCTTCGGCGTCGTGAAGTGAGCCCATCATGCGATAACAATGGGCGAGCAACTCGCGCCGGTAAGGGTCGGCGAGTGCGAGGAAATCCCCGTCGAGCGACTGCGCAGCCGTCATGGTTGGAGCTTACTGCGGCCGTCCGACAGATGTCGGGCCCTCGCGCCCGCCGACCCGGCGGTCAGCCCCAGTTCACCATCGGCTGCCCCGTCTCGAGCAGGGTCTTCATTCCGCTCAGCACCTCGTTCCAGCCGCCGCCCGCGCCCTCGGATTCCCGCTTGCCCGCGACCATCTCGGCCAGGCCGGGTGCGTTGGTGAGGTCGTGTGTGACAGTCAGTTTCGCGACTCCGGGCCGGCTCGACGGCACGATCTCGTAGGTGAGCGTGGTGAATCCCTCCACGTTGTCGGCGTCCATCAGCATCCGCCACGTCTGCACCAGCTTCTTCGGCGGATCGGACTCGATCACCTCGCCGTCGACGATCACGTCGGGCACGCCCGGGTATTCCTTCATCGCGTCGTCCGCGCGCGATTGGAACGCACCGCCCGCGCGGAGGTCGTAGTCGACGAGGCCGCCGTAGCCGTACTGCTGGGACCACTCGGGTTTGGTGATGGCGTCCCAGATGGCCTCCGGTGTCGCCTTGATGTAGACCGCGTAGATCTGGAATGCGTCGGCGGTAGTCATTTCTCTTCCTCCAGTTCGGTTTTCAGCTGAGCGAGCGCACTCGTGTGACGCTCGGTGTATTTGTCGATCCACCGGTTGTGGATCAGCTGTATCGGCACAGGATTGAGATAGTGAAGTTTTTCCCGGCCGGCGCGGCGCGTGACGACGAGTCCCGCGTCTTCGAGTACACGCAGATGCTTCATGACCCCGAAGCGCGTCATCTCGACCTGCGACTCCAGTTCGGTGAGCGTCTGACCATCCTGGGCGAACAATCGGTCGAGTATCAGGCGGCGGGTGGAATCGGCCAGCGCCTTGAAGACGTGATCGTCGTCCATGAATCGAGAATAGGTGACCATTTGGTCACATGTCAACGCCCGTGAGTACTTATTAACCGCGGGGGGTTAACAAGTACTCACAGGGGAAGTTCTCGCCCGGTTCACGCGCCCGCCACGGTGCGTCCACGAACCAGGGCAGTCCGGTCCCTACCGTCCGAGGGTCCCGGTTCGTCACCATGGAGGTTTCAGACAGTGTCCACTGCACCACTCAACCGCCGCGGGTTCCTCGGTCGCACCGCGCTCACCGGCCTCGGTGTGGCACTCGCCGGAAGCGTCGACGCCCTCGTCCGGCCGGCGTTCGCGTCCGCGGCGCCGGGACAGGCGATCGGCTACGGACCGCTCGTACCCGACCCGAACCGCATTCTCTCGCTCCCGGTGGGTTTTTCGTACACCGTCGTCTCCCGTTCGGGTGAGACCCAGTTGGACGGTGGCGTACCGGTTCCGAGCGATCCCGACGCCATCGGGGTGTTCGCGCGACCCGGCGGTTCCACACTCGTCACCAATCACGAGATCGGCAGCGACGAACCGTTCGGCGTACCCGCCCTCGACGGATTGACGTACGACACGGGCGCGCGCGGCGGCACGACCACGACCGCGGTCGGCGCCGACGGCGCACGGCAGGGCCAGTACGTCAGCGTCGCGGGCACCGTGAACAACTGCGCGGGCGGCATCACCCCGTGGGGAACGTGGTTGACCTGCGAGGAGACGGAGGCGCGGGCGGGGGAGGACGGGTTCCTGCTCGACCACGGTTACGTCTTCGAGGTGGACCCGGCGAGCCAGGAGGCGAACAAGGGGAAAAGTCCTGTGCCGCTGAAGTTCCTGGGCCGGTACGCGCACGAGGCCGTGGCGGTGGATCCGGCGTCGAGCACCATCTACCTCACCGAGGATGCGTCCGGGCCGAACGGCCTGTACTACCGGTGGACGCCGCCGCAGGGTTTCCGGGGCGGGCCGAATGCGCTGCGTGAACTCGCGCAGTCTCCGGGCGGCGACACCGCGGGCGCCCTCCAGGCGATGGCGTGCTTCCAGGGCGGAACGCACGTCCCCGACCTGTCGCAGGCCACCGAGCCGGGCACCGTGTACGCCGTGCAGTGGGTAGGTGTGCCGGACCGCGACGCGACGAGCACGTCGGTGCGCGAGCAGTTCGGGAACGACGTCGTGACCCGGAGCCGCAAGCTGGAGGGACAGTGGTGGGGCGACGGCGGCGCCTACTTCGTCGCGAGCTACGCGCGGACCAGCGACGGCAGCGTCGCCGAGCACGACGGCCAGGTGTGGTTCTACGACCCGGCGAAGCAGACCGTCACGCTGAAGACCCTGTTCGGTGTCAATCCCGATCCCTCTGTCGATACCGGAAACTACGACGGGCCCGACAACATCACCGTCTCGCCGTACGGCGGCGTGATCCTCGCCGAGGACGGCGAGGGAATCAGCCACCTCGTGGGCGTCACGGCGGAGGGCGAGCCGTTCGCGATGGCTCGGAACGAGTTGAACGACAGCGAGTTCTGCGGTCCGGCATTCAGTGCGGACGGGAAGATCCTGTTCGTGAACATCCAGTCGCCGGGGCTGACGCTGGCCATCACGGGTCCGTGGCACCGTCCCCTGCCGTGAGTACTTGTTAACCACGGGCGGTTAATAAGTACTCACGGGCCGGAGGCATAAACCCACCCGCGGAGTGCGAGAAACCGCAGCCCGCCGACGACGGCGCTGACGGCGATGACGAGCGCGACCTGCGCCGGACCGTCGGCGCCGGGGAAGAGCATGTGCAGGAGGGCGAGCGCGAGTGAGC
The DNA here is from genome assembly GCF_011603105.1 of Rhodococcus sp. A14. Taxonomy (NCBI): domain Bacteria; kingdom Bacillati; phylum Actinomycetota; class Actinomycetes; order Mycobacteriales; family Nocardiaceae; genus Rhodococcus; species Rhodococcus sp. A14. The sequence continues at coordinate 22,445 of NZ_JAAOQS010000103.1, forward strand.
TGACGGCCAGGCCGATCAGCGCGAGGGTTCCGCCCTCCCACTGTGCGACGAACCAGCGGACGCGGTCCACGGCACGGAAGGTGAGCCGCCGGTGGAGTTCGTTGGCCAGCATCGAGCTGGTCACCACGCCGACGAGGTTGGCGACGAACGACCCGTACATGTCGAGGGTGAAGAACGCGAGAGCGTAGAGCACGTTGCTCGACGTGCCCACCAGCGTGAACCGGGTCAATTGAGCGAACACGCCGCCGGCCCGCCCACGTAGAGGGGGATACGTGGGCGGGCCGACGGCGTCGTGGAACTGAACGATCATCTCATTCAGCGGATGAGGGCACCGTTGCCGGTGTCCGTCACGTGGCCGCCGCCGAGGACGCCGGCCACTTGCTCTTCGCTCAGTCCCAGCTCGCGCAGGCGATCCCAGACCGCGTCGAATTCGACGAGCTTGGCGTTGAGATCGTTGCGCAGGCGGTTGACCTCGTCGCGGATCTTCTCCGCTTCGTCGATCGCTTCCAGCGTCCGCTCCGGCTGGGGCAGCAGCATGGACAGGAGACGGTCCCGGGCGTCGGCGCTCAACCCCGCGAAGGGCTGCCGCTGATCGGCGGGGGCCTCGTGCCTGCCGCCGCGGACGTCGGACGACTGGATCGGTGCCGTGTCGGGCTCGAGTGCGTACTCCGGAACGGGGGCGTACTCGGGTTCCTGGACGGGCTCCTGCTCGCTCGACAGGTCGATGGTGCGACGCAGCGGGCGGTTGGGCAGCAGGATGACGGCGATCAGGGTGATGACGGCGACGGCGGCGGCGATGAGGAAGATCCGGCCGGTCGCGTCTCCGTATGCGGCGCGGATGACACCCTGCACGGGAGCGGGCATGGACGTCAGGTCCAGGCTTCCACCGCCGCTGCTCGACCCGGTGGGGATGCCGAGCTTCGCGAAACCGTCGGCCGACAGGTCGGCGACGCGGGTGGCCAGCACCGAACCGAGAACCGAGACGCCGATCGCGCCACCGAAGGTCCGGAAGAAGGCGACCGAGCTGGATGCCGCACCGATGTTCTGGACGCTGACGGTGTTCTGCACCGCGAGGACCAGGTTCTGCATCAGCATGCCCATGCCGAGACCGATGATCGCGATGTACGCGCCGACCAGGGTCAGGCTGGTCTCGTGATCGATGGTGCCGAGCAATCCGAAGCCGACGATCATCAGGACTGCGCCGCCGACGACGAACGGCTTCCACTTACCGAAGCGAGTGATGAGCTGTCCGGATCCGACCGTGCCGAGGAGCATGCCGGCGACCATCGGGATGGTGAGCACTCCGGCCATGGTCGGGGTGTAGCCACGCGAGGTCTGGAAGTACTGGCCGAGGAACGTGGTGGAACCGAACATTCCGACACCGACGGCGACGGACGCGATGATGGCGAGTCCGGTGGTCTTCTCCGTGACGATCTTGAGCGGGATGATCGGTGACTTGGCCTTGGCTTCGACGAGGATCGTCGCGGCCAGCAGGAGTACACCCGATCCGACGTACATGACCGTCTCACGGGAGAACCACTCGTAGTAGCCCGCCTTGCCGGCGAACGAGACCCAGATCAGCAGGATGGACACACCGGCGGTCAGCAGGAGGGCGCCGAGCCAGTCGATGGAGACGTCGTCCTTCTTCTCGGTCGCGAGGTGCAGCGTGCGCTGCAGCAGGAACAGTGCGATGACGGCGAGCGGCACGCACACGAAGAAGCACCAGCGCCAGCCGAGGGGGCTGTCGACGATGACGCCGCCGAGGATCGGACCACCCGACATCGACACGGCCATGACGGCACCCATGTAACCGGAGTAGCGGCCGCGCTCACGGGGAGCGACGATGGTGCCGATGATGGCGACGACGAGGGCCGTCAGGCCACCCATGCCGACGCCCTGGATGACGCGCGCGGCCAGCAGGATCGGCACGTTGTGCGCGAAGCCCGCGATCACCGAACCGATGACGAAGATGACGATCGCGCTCTGGACGAGAACCTTCTTGTTGAACAGGTCGGCGAGCTTGCCCCAGATGGGTGTCGAGGCGGCATTGGCGAGCAACGCGCTGGTGATGACCCAGGCGTACGCGGTCTGCGTGCCCTTCAGGTCACCGATGATCGTCGGGAGGGCGGTGGCGACGATCGTGCTGCTCAGCAGCGCGGTGAACAGCGCCGCGAGCAGGCCCGTGAGGGCTTCGAGGATTTGGCGGTGCGTCATGGCCGTCGTTTCTTCAACCGGCGGCCGAGTCTGTGTTTCGGTCATACGCTTTGTGTTCCAATCGGGTTCGAGCTCGTGACGGTCCGGTGTTCTGGATCGAAGAGTGTTTCCTTCAGGTGCCGGATGGACTCGAGGGCAATCGCTGCCTCGGTCTCGTTCCATCCGGTCATCAACTTCTGCATTCGTGCGGCTCGCTGTGTTCTCACGTGCTTGACGTACGCCATTCCCTCCGGCGACACGCGTATTCGGAATGCACGTCCGTCGGCGGGATCCGAGTGCCGGGTGACGTAGCCGACGTCCACCAGATCGGTGATCTGGCGACTGAGTGAGGACTGGCTGACACACAGCTCGGTGGCGAGTTCGTTCTGCCGGCATTCCCCCCGAGCCGCGAGAACGAGGAGGACCCCCGTCAACGCGCGCGGGATGTGACCGTCGCCTTCCGACACCAGGGCGTCGCGAAGCACGCGGCCGAAGAGGAAGACCTCGTCGATGAGCGCTTCGGTGGTGCCGAGAGATACGGACGACACGGTAGGCACTGACGAGACGGACATGGCAACCCCTGAAGGACGACTTACTTGATGCAAGCAACTATATACATCGTTAGCGCAAGCAAGTAAGTCGAATCGGTGTCTGATGCATCACAAAACGAAGTGAATTATTATCTGCGTATGAATGCAGATATGCGCTCTTGCCGGCGTCGGCTCGACGAAGACCAGGTCGGGCTTGTGGTCGAGGTCTTCCGCATGCTCGCCGACGCGACCCGGGTGCAGGTGCTCTGGCAACTCGTGGGAGGCGAGCTGTCGGTGAACGAGCTGGCCGAACGGGTGGGAAAGCCGGCGCCATCCGTCTCGCAGCATCTCGCGAAGCTCCGGATGGCGCGGCTCGTGCACACACGGAGGGAGGGAACGTCCATCTACTACAGCGTCGCCAACGAGCACGTGCAGCAGTTGGTCACCGACGCCGTGTTCAATGCCGAGCACGCGGGCCCCGGTATCCCGGGACATCACCGTGCCACCGGCGACCTGCAGGTCATCCACGAGGACGCGGACCTCGCCGCGGAGGGAGGCGGGTCGTGAACGGGCACGGACATTCCCACGGCCACGGCCACGGGCACGGACATTCGGGTGGCGTCCGCGGGGTGATCCGCGAGATCTTCGCCCCGCACAGCCACGACTCCGCGGACAGCGTCGACGACGCACTCGAGGCGAGCGAGATCGGGATCCGGGCGGTGAAGATCAGCCTGGTGGTTCTGGGCGTCACCGCCCTGGCGCAGGTGATCGTGGTCGCGCTGTCCGGTTCCGTCGCGCTTGCCGCCGACACCGTGCACAATTTCTCCGACGCGCTGACAGCGATTCCGCTGTGGATCGCGTTCGCCCTCGGACGGCGGGCGGCCACCCGGCGATTCACGTACGGATACGGCCGGGCCGAAGACCTCGCCGGGTTGTTCGTCGTGGTGATGATCGCGTTGTCCGCGGTCGTCGCGGGTGTCGAGGCGACCCGCCGCCTCCTCGATCCCGTGCCGATCCACCACCTCGGGTGGGTGGCCCTCGCTGGTGTCATCGGTTTCGCCGGTAACGAATGGGTGGCGCTGTATCGCATCCGGATCGGTCGGCGGATCGGCTCCGCCGCGCTCGTCGCCGACGGGCTGCACGCACGGACCGACGGATTCACCTCCCTCGCCGTGGTGCTGGGCGCCGGTGGTGTCGCGGTCGGGATTCCGCTCGCCGACCCGGTGGTGGGCCTGGTCATCACGGCTGCGATCGTGCTCGTGTTACGGACCGCGGCACGCGACGTGTTCCGGCGGTTGATGGACGGCGTCGACCCGGAACTCGTCGACGCCGCCGAACGGGCCCTCGCCGCCGAACCGGGGGTGGTCGGGGTGCGGAGCGTGAAGATGCGGTGGATCGGGCACCACCTGCATGCCGACGCCGAACTCGACGTCGACCCTTCGACCAGCCTGCGCGACGCGCACCGCGTGGCGCACACCGCCGAACACACACTCAGGTACGCCGTTCCGAAGCTGAGTACCGCCCTCATCCACGCCTATCCGGCGCACGACGTGGAGACGGCCGGTCAGACGGTGTGACTCGCCGTCACCGCGGGTCGGGGCCGGTGGCGACCGGGCGGCCGGGATCGGACGACCACTGCGACCAGGACCCCGGATACAGGGCGGCGTCGACGCCGGCGAGCGCGAGTGCCGCAACCTGGTGGGCTGCCGTCACACCCGATCCGCAGTAGACGCCGACGGGACGTCCGGGTTCCGCGCCGACCGCGGCGAACCGTTCGCGCAGCGCCTCGGCAGGCGCGAACCGTCCGTCGGGCCCGAGATTCTCGGACGTCGGGGCGCTGCGGGCACCGGGAATGTGCCCTGCGCGGGGATCGACGGGTTCGGTCTCGCCCGAGTACCGCTCGGTGGCACGGGCATCGAGAAGGCGACCGTGGGCGGCGAGTTCGGCGGCCTCGTCCGCGGTCAGCGTCGGCAGGTGGCCCGCGGTGAGCACGACGTCACCGGGCCGTCGTGGGTGCTCGTCGCCGGATCGGACGGGGTGGCCCGCCGACGTCCACGCGCCGAGGCCACCGTCGAGCATCGTCACGTCGGCAACTCCGGCCCAGAGCAGCAGCCACCACGCCCGCGCGGCGGCGAGGTTCCCCGTGGCGTCGTAGACGACGACCGCGCTGCCGGCCCGGACACCCCACCGGCGCGCGGCGTCCTGCAGGTCCGTCAGCGTCGGCAGCGGATGCCGGCCCAGCTCCGGGGATCCCGGGGCGGCCAGTTCGGTGTCCAGATCGACGAACACGGCACCGGGAATGTGTGCGTTGAGGTAGTGCTGCCTGCCTTCGGTGTCGCCGAGCGCCCACCGCACGTCGAGAAGGACAGGCGGAGCGTCGCTGCTCAGCGATTCCGCCAACTCGTCGATCGTCACCACAGGGCTCATCGCACCACTGTCGCACAACGAAGGCTCGGTGTGCCGCGCTGCTGCTCGCGGCCGGGGTGTTCAGGCTGGCCGGATGTCAGATCAGCCTCGACGCACGGGTGCTCGCCCGTACGGTTGCCGCACCGGCGTGGCGATCGGCAGTTCGGGGATCGGCCGCGTGACCGGGAAGGAGTCGAGTGTGAACGAGTTGCCGTGATGGGCGAGCTGAACCGGTTCGCCGGACAGCAGGCGGTAGGTAGCGGTCTTGGCGCGGACGTCCACGTGGATCTGGCTGCCCCGCACCGTCATCCGGAATGACAGATTGACCAGCTGTGGTGGTATCCGCGGTGCGAACGAGATGTTGCCGCCGTGGTCGCGCATTCCACCGAATCCCGCGACACACGCCATCCACGTTCCGGCGAGTGAGGCGATGTGCAATCCGTTCTCCACGTTGGCGTGGAGGTCGTGGAGATCGGTCAGGGCGGCCTCGGCGAGGTAGTCGTAGGCGAGTTGAAGTTGCCCGACCTCGGCGGCCATCACGGACTGCACGCACGCCGACAGGGACGAGTCCCGGACCGTCAGTGCCTCGTAGTAGGCGAAATTGGCGATCTTCTGTTCGTGGGTGAAGGCGTCGCCCCGAAGATACATCGCGAGCACCAGGTCGGCCTGCTTCACCACCTGCTTGCGGTAGAGATCGAAGTACGGGTAGTGGAGCAGCAGCGGATAATGCTCGGGTGGTGTGCCTTCGAAGTCCCACTCGGCGTGGTGCGTGAAGGCGTCGGATTGCTGGTGGACGCCGAGAGCGTCATCGAACGGAATGCGCATGTGCTCGGCGGCATCTCGCCAGAGCGCTGCTTCCTCGTCGTCCACACCTAGCTCGCGCGCCAGGCCGGGGCGTCTCTCGCAGGCGGCCGCCGCGTCGTGCAGATTCTTCTGCGCCATCAGATTGGTGAACACGTTGTTGTCGGCGACAGCGGTGTATTCGTCCGGCCCGGTGACACCGTCGATTCGGAACTCGCCCTGCGCATTGTGATGGCCGAGCGACGTCCACAGCCGGGCGGTCTCCACGAGCAGTTCGACGCCACATTCGGCTTCGAACTCCTCGTCCCCGGTTGCTGCCAGATACCGGGATGTTGCCGCGGCGACGTCGGCACCCACGTGGAAGGCCGCGGTTCCCGCGGGCCAATAGCCGGAGCATTCTTCGCCGTCGATCGAGCGCCACGGGAACACGGCGCCTGCCTGCCCCAGCTGCACGGCGCGGTTCTTCGCCTTGTCGAGCGTGGAGTGCCGCCAGCGCAGTGCGTCGCGGGCCGAGTCCGGCACCGTGTACGTGAGCAGCGGGAGGACGAACGTCTCGGTATCCCAGAACGCATGCCCGTCGTATCCGGGCCCGGTCAGGCCCTTCGCGGGGATCGCGCGTGACTCACCGCGAGCACCCGCCTGCAGCACGTGGAACAGCGCAAACCGCACCGCCTGCTGAAGTTCCGCGTCGCCGTCGATCTCGACGTCCGCCGTCTCCCAGAATGCATCGAGATACTCGCGCTGCCGTTTCAGCAGGGTTTCCCAGCCGGTTTCGAGTGCGCCGGCCAGCGCCCCCTCCACCTGGCCGCGCAGAGCCGGAGTCGACCGCCGCGCCGACCACCCGTACGCCAGGTATTTCGTCACCCTCAGGCGTTCACCCTGCGGGATGTCGACAGCGACGGTGAGCCGTGCCAGATCCTCCTCGGTCTCGATGCTGCACCGCCCGTTGGCGGGGTAGTCGATCTCGTGGTCCATCCCCGCGGCCATCCGCAGTCCCGACGCCCTCGTGTGATGGGCGAGCACAGCCTTGAAGTCGTGGGCGGCAGCGAAATCGGAGACTAGTGGACTGTCCAGGGCGGCAGCCACTCTCGGGTCGTCCGTGCGGGCCGGGATGTGTTCGTTGGCGAGCAGATCCGACTGCAGGACGAGTTCGATGTCGCCGTCGAGCGGCTCGACCTCGTAGTGGATGGCGGCGACCGCGCGCGAGGTGAACGAGACGAGTCGTTCCGAGTGGATACGCACCCGGCGTCCGGTCGGTGACGTCCACTCGGTGGTGCGGCGCAGGGTGCCCGAGCGGAAGTCGAGGACGCGCTCGTGCGCCGGTGCACTCCCGTACCGCATGTCCATGGGCTCGTCCTCGACGAGCAGGCGGATGATGCTGCCGTCGGTCACGTTCACGACGGTCTGCCCGTCCTCGGGGTAGCCGTAGCCCGCCTCCGCGTACGGCAGGGGACGTTGCTCGTAGAACCCGTTGAGGTAGGTGCCGGGGAGACCGCGCGGTTCACCCTCCTCGAACGTGCCACGAATCCCGATGTGTCCGTTGGACAGTGCGAAGGTGGATTCGGTGGCGTGCAGCGCCTCCAGATCCAGTCCGCGCCAGCGCAGCTGCCACGGCGAGATCTCGTAGCCCTTGTCGTCCATGCTCACCTTTCCAGAAGTTCGGCCAGGTCGTTCACCACCACGTCGGCGCCGTGCTCACGTAACGCCTCGGCCTGATCGTTGCGATTCACCCCGACGACGTAGCCGAATTCGCCTGCCCGCCCCGCTTCCACTCCGGACAGGGCGTCCTCGAACACGGCCGCCTGATCGGGATGCACGTTGAGGGCGCGAGCGGCTGCGAGGAACGAATCCGGCGCGGGTTTCCCGCGGAGACCCTGCTCGCTGATCACCACTCCGTCGATGCGAACGTGGACGTAGCGGCTGAGATCGGCCGCGTCGAGGACGGCCTTGCCGTTCGCAGACGACGTGACCACGGCGATCTTCAGACCGGCGTCGTACGCCGCGCTGATGTAGCGGACCGAACCGGGGTAGGGGCTGACGCCTTCCTCCTCGATGACTTTCAGCAGCAGCCGGTTCTTGCTGTTCCCGACACCGTTCACGGTCTCGGCGCCGGGTGGATCGTCCGGCGACCCCTCCGGCAACGTGATGCTGCGGGACGTGAGAAAGGTCCGGACCCCGTCGGCGCGGGGGCGTCCGTCGACGTAGTCGTAGTAGTCCTGGTCGGTGAACGGCCGGAAGTTGGTGCCCTCGCGATGCTTCAGGAACTCGTCGAACGTGCGTTTCCACGCCTTCCGGTGCAGCACCGCCGTTCCCGTGAGCACACCGTCGAGATCGAACAAGCAGGCCGAGATCGCATCAGGCAGTCCCATCACCTCCCCGACGGTACCGCCGTCGACGGCGGTTTCGCTGAGGCGCGCGCAAATCCCGCACCCGATCGGACCGGCATCAGGTCGTTGACTTCCAGTCGGCGGCGGTCGAATACTGAGAGTTCCCATTGACTGTTGCGGAGTGCACCGTGAACATCGAGGAACCGGTCCCGTCGGAGCACGTGAAATCCCTCGCCGTTCGCGCGGTGGAGATCATGGCGAACGGAAGCCGCGCCGATTTCGATTCCGTCGTCCACTCGGGCGCATTCAACCGGGAGAGCGCGACGGAACCCCCGCGGACGCGCGGGCGCGGGCCCGACGCGTTCTACGCTTCCGCCGTGTGGTTGCGTTCCGCCTTCGCCGAGCTGCGGTTCGACGTCGAGCATGTCGTGGTCGAGGGCGACCTCGCGGTCGTCCACACGATCATGAAGGGCAGGCACGTCGGACCCTTCGTCGTCTACGACGAGCAGGGGTCGATCGACCAGGTGTTCGCGCCCACGGGGCGATCGTTGGCGGTCGAGCAGTCGCACTGGTTGCGCGTCGAAGACGGCCGCGTCATCGAGCACTGGGCCACCCGGGACGACCTCGGTCAGGCGGTCCAGCTGGGCTGGGTGCCGCCGACGCCGCTGTCGATGGTCCGCAATGCCTGGGCCAAGCGTGCGGCGCGCAGGAACGCGCAGAGCTGATTCGCCGTTCGTGTCGGAAGGGTGACGATTCCTCGCAAAAACACCAAAACGTACCAAACGGACCGTATGTTCCGTTCGATCGATAGATACTCGAACGAAGGAGAAGGTCCTTGAAACGCTCGGTGGTTATCGCGGCAAGTTGTGCACTCCTGACGCTGTCGGCCTGCGGGTCCGACAGTGAACCGACGCCGACATCCGGAACGTCCAGCTCGACAACAAAGGCGACACCCGCCGCCGCCACGACCACTCCGGCGACATCGGAGCTCGCACCGCCGGCTGTCGCACCCGAGTCGAACGGAGGCGGCGGCTCGTCGGGGACCGGGCAGGGCGGTTCCGGCG
>NZ_JAAOQS010000104.1:0-31280 GCF_011603105.1 Rhodococcus sp. A14
CCCGCGACCCGCCCGATAGGCGAAGATGGAGACCGTGAGCCTGAGCCTGTGGAACGCCCCCCGTGCCGAAGCGCCCGTCGTCGCGACGGTCGCCCTCCCCGGATCGAAGTCGATCACCAATCGCGCGCTGATCCTCGCCGCACTCGCGGACGGTCCGTCCACCCTCACCGGGGCACTGCGCAGCCGGGACACCGACCTCATGATCGGCGCGCTCCGCACGCTCGGCATCAGCATCGAGACGGTCGGCGCCGACACGACGCTGCGGGTCACCCCCGGACGACTCCGGGGCGGTGCGGTCGACTGCGGACTGGCGGGCACCGTCATGCGGTTCCTTCCGCCGGTCGCGGCGCTCGCGAGCGGAACGGTTCACTTCGACGGGGACGAGCAGGCGCGCACCCGGCCCCTCGACACGATCCTGGATGCGCTGCGCGGTCTCGGCGCGGACATCGACGGCGATTCCCTCCCGTTCACGGTCCGCGGTGCGGGCTCGCTGCGCGGTGGACGGGTCACCATCGACGCGTCCGGCTCGTCACAGTTCGTCTCCGGGCTGCTGCTGTCGGCGGCCGCGTTCGACGAGGGTGTCACGGTCCGTCACGACGGCAAGACGGTCCCGTCCATGCCGCACATCGACATGACGGTCGAGATGCTGCGCGAGTCGGGTGTCGAGGTCACGACCCCGGCGACGGGCGGGGAGGCCGACACGTGGCGGGTGAGCCCCGGTGTCGTCCGGGCCGTCGACCGGGCGATCGAGCCCGATCTGTCGAATGCCACCGCCTTCCTGGCCGCCGCCGCCGTCACCGGCGGTGAGGTGACCGTTCCCCTGTGGCCGAGCAGGACGACGCAACCAGGCGACGCGATCCGGGAAATCCTCCTGGCGATGGGCGCGGACGTCCGGCTGGACGGCGCGAACCTCACCGTCCGTGGTCCGCAGCAGCTGACCGGCATCGACATCGACCTGCACGACGTGGGCGAACTCACCCCGACCGTGGCGGCGCTCGCCGCACTCGCGGACGGCCCGTCGCACCTGCGGGGCATCGCGCACCTGCGCGGTCACGAGACCGACCGGCTGGCCGCGCTCGCACACGAGATCAACTCGCTGGGCGGGAACGTCACCGAGACCGAGGACGGCCTCACGATCGTCCCGGCGGACCTGCACGGTGGGACGTGGCACTCCTACGCCGACCACCGGATGGCGACCGCGGGCGCCATCGTCGGGCTGCGGGTCGACGGCATCGAGATCGAGGACGTCGGCACCACGGCCAAGACCCTGCCCGGTTTCGAGAACCTGTGGGCCACAATGCTGTCCGCGGCCGCGGGCACCGAACGGAAGGCGAGCTTCTGAGTCGCAGGCAGTACGACGAGTCCGACGTCCGGGTACGCCCGGGCCGAGGAACGCGCCCGCGCACGAAGACCCGGCCGGAGCACCTCGCCGCGGAGTCGGCGATGGTCGTCTCGGTCGACCGCGGCCGGTGGGGTTGCGTGCTGGGCGGCGACCCCGAGCGTCCCCTCGTCACCATGCGCGCCCGGGAACTGGGCCGCACCCCCATCGTGGTCGGCGACGAGGTGAGTGTCGTCGGTGATCTGTCCGGCAAGCCCGACACCCTGGCGCGGATCGTGCGGGTCGCCGAACGCTCCACGGTGCTGCGACGCACCGCCGACGACACCGATCCGTACGAGCGGATCGTCGTGGCCAACGCCCAGCAGCTGCTGATCGTCGTGGCGCTCGCCGACCCGCCGCCCCGGACGGGATTCGTCGAACGTGCGCTCGTCGCCGCGTACGCGGGCGGATTGAGTCCCATCGTGTGCCTCACGAAGAGCGATCTCGAGCCGCCCGAGGAGTTCGCGAGCGCGTTCGCCGACCTCGACGTCCCCGTCGTCGTGGCCGGTCGCGACGATCCGGTCGACGAGGTCTTGTCGATGCTGTCGGGCCGGCTCACCGCGCTGATCGGCCACTCGGGGGTCGGGAAGTCGACTCTCGTCAACCGCCTCGTGCCCGACGCCGACCGGGCCGTCGGCGTGGTCTCCGGCGTCGGCAAGGGCAGGCATACGTCCACGCAATCGGTGGCGCTGCCGCTTCCGACGGGCGGCTGGGCGATCGACACCCCCGGCATCCGGTCGTTCGGACTGGCCCACATTTCCCCGGAGAACGTGGTGGCCGCGTTCTCCGATCTGGCCGCGGCCATCGAGGACTGCCCGAGGGGGTGCACCCACCTCGGCCCGCCCGCAGACCCGGAATGCGCGCTCGACCGGCTGGAGGGCAAGGCCGCCAAACGCGTCGACGCGGTCCGTCACCTCCTCACGGCCATCGCGTCCAACGAAGCCTGGTGAGGGACGAACCGCGTCGATAGCGGTACTTTCTAGCGGGACAGCAGCGCGCGAAGACCGCGGCGCTTGCGGGTGCGCTTGATCGCGGTACTCAATCCCTGACGGCGACCGGTTACGGGATCGATTGTCGCCGTGGTGTTTCCACCGAACTTGCGCTCCGACGCCGTCTCCGGCGCGTCGTCCGCGGTCGCCTTGAGGTACTTGTTCGGCAACGACAGCTTGGCGATGGTGCGCCACGACTTCGCGTACTGCACGAGGAAGGGCCCGGTCGTGTACGGCAGGTCGTACTTGTCGCACAGTTCCCGCACCCGCACGGCAATCTCCGAGTAGCGGTTGCTGGGCAGGTCGGGGAACAGGTGGTGCTCGATCTGGTAGCTGAGATTGCCGGACATGAAGTCCATCAGCTTGCCACCCTCGATGTTCGCGCTACCGAGCATCTGCCGCAGGTACCATTCGGCCGGCGTTTCCTTGTCGATGTCCGCCTTGGTGAACTTCTCGGCGCCGTCCGGGAAGTGTCCACAGAAGATGATCGCGTTGGTCCACACGTTGCGGATCATGTTCGCGGCGATGTTTGCGGTGAGCGTGCTCTTCCACGCGGGACCCGTGACCGCGGGGTGCACGACATAGTCCTTGAGGATCTGCTTGCCGACCTTCTCGCCGACCTCACGGAGCTTGCGCTGGGTCTCCTCGCTCGGCACGCGCCCCTTGGCGACCTTGCCGAGTTCGAGATGCTGCGCCGCGATTCCGTACTCGAAGAACAGCGCGAGCAGCGTGTTGTACAGGATATTGCCGGTGTTGAACGGCTTCCACCGCTGGTCACGCGTGACGCGCAGCAGTCCGTATCCCACGTCGTCGTCCATGCCGAGGACGTTGGTGTACTTGTGGTGAATGTAGTTGTGCGTCTGCTTCCAGTGAGCGGACGGTCCCGTCACGTCCCACTCCCACGAGGTGGAGTGGATCTCGGGATCGTTCATCCAGTCCCACTGGCCGTGCATGACGTTGTGGCCGAGTTCCATGTTCTCGATGATCTTCGAGAGAGACAGCATGGCCGTACCCGCCAGCCAGGCGGGACGCCGCTTGCTCGCGAAGAGGACGGCTCGGCCACCGATTTCGAGGGAACGCTGCAGTCTGATCGTGTTTCGCACGTACCGCGCGTCACGCTCCCCGCGGGACTCTTCGATATCGCGCCGGATCGCATCGAGCTCGCGTCCGAGCGACTCGATGTCGGCTTCGGTGAGATGTGCGTATTCCTTGACGTCTGCAATCGCCATGGGGGACCTCCTCCTGGCTGGGTCGACAGTTCACACCCGAAAGGCGCTGACTCGACCTACCGTACCGTAAGTTACGACACCGTAGGTTACCTGAGTGTAGGTGTGAGTGAAATCACCGTCGACGTCGAGGAATCTTGGCCTCCGCGCGGGCGCGCAACGCCGACAGCAGACCCCGCCGCTGCCCCGTGACGGGATCCGTGCGCAACGTCTCGACCATGGCGGCACCCGCATCACGGGCGTCGCGGAACTTGCGTTCCGAGGACGTCTCCGGGGCGTCGTCCGCCGTCGCCCGCAGGAACTGGTCGGGCAGGGCGAGCTTGTGGATCGTGCGCAGAGCCAGCAGGTACTGCTTGGCGAGCGAACCCGTGGTGTACGGCAGGTCGTACTTCTCGCACAGCGCCCGCACCTTCACGGCGATCTCCGGGTACCGGTTGCTCGGCAGGTCCGGGAACAGGTGATGCTCGATCTGGTAGCTGAGATTGCCGCTCATGAAACCCATGACCTTGCCGGAATCGAAATTGGCACTGCCGAGCATCTGCCGGAGATACCACTCGTGCCGGGTCTCGTTCTCGTACTCGTCCACCGTGAACTTCTCGGCACCGTCCGGGAAGTGCCCGCAGAAGATCACCACATAGGCCCACAGATTCCGCACGAGATTGGCGGTGGCGTTGGCCGTCAGCGTCGACTTCCACGCCGGCCCCGCGAGCACCGGGAACAGCAGGAAGTCCTTGCCGACCTGACGGAAGATCTTGCGACCGAAATCCTTGTTGGCCTGGGAATTGAGCTGACCCTTCTCCGCACCCTCGAGCTCGGCCGCGAAGGTGAGGTCGTGGAGCGCGATCCCCCACTCGAACGTGGCGGCCAGGATGATGTTGGCGAACGGCTGCAGCAGATTGATCGGCCGCCACTCCTCGTCGCGGGTCATCCGGAGGATGCCGAACCCCACATCGGAATCCATTCCCACGATGTTGGTGAACGTGTGGTGGGAGTAGTTGTGCGCCCGCTTCCAATGCTCCGAGGGGCCCGTCTGATCCCACTCCCACGACATGGAGTGGATCTCCGGATCGTTCATCCAGTCCCACTGGCCGTGCATCACGTTGTGGCCGAGTTCCATGTTCTCGATGATCTTCGAGAGGGACAGCATCGCGGTGCCCGCGAGCCAGGCCGGGCGGTAGCGGCTTCCGAACAACGCAAGCCGGCCACCGAGCTCCAGCAGCCGTTGCGCCCTGATGGCCCGGCGGATGTAGCGGGCGTCGCGAACGCCGCGCGAATCCTCCACGTCGAGCCGGATCGCATCCAACTCACGCCCGAGCGATTCGATGTCCGCTTCGGTCAGATGCGCGAACTCTTTGATGTCGGTGATCGCCACCGTGCTCCTCCGTCTGGTGAGAGTCCGAGAATAGCGGAGTCAGGTGAACAACACGCCCACGCTCACGCGTCGAGCGTGCAGTCCCCTGCCGCCGCGGAGATACAAGTCTGGACTCGGTCACCTTCGGCGTGCTGCTTGCCGGACCTCAGGTCGATGGCGTGCCCGGCGAGGATCGGCACGACACAGGTCTGGCAGATACCCATCCGGCAGCCGAACGGCATCAGTGCCCCGACCTGCTCACCCGCCTCGAGGAGAGTGGTGGCACCGTCGATCGTCACGGTCTTGTCGGCCTTGGCGAACGTGACGGTCCCGCCCTCGCCGGACGTGTCCGCGCGGGAGACAGCGAACCGCTCGAGGTGCAACTTGTCCTCGATGCCCTCGTCGCGCCACAGCGTCTCGATCTCGTCGAGCATCGGCAGCGGTCCGCACGCCCACGTCTGCCGTTCGCGCCAGTCGGGACACACCTCGTCGAGCGAGGACAACGCGAACTTGCCCTGGCTGCGGGTGAGCTGGATCTTGCACCGGAAGTCGTCGTGCTCCTCGTGGAGCCGGGTGAGCTCGTCGGCGAACATCACGTCGGCGTCGGTGGGGGCCGAGTGGACGTGGAAGACGTCGGGGAGCTGACCGCGCCGGTTCATCGTGCGCAGCATCGCCATGACGGGAGTGATGCCGCTGCCCGCGGTGAGGAACAGGATCCGCTGCGGCGGCGGGTCGGGCAGCGCGAAGTTGCCCGTGGGGGTCGCGAGCCGCACGATCGTCCCCGAGGGCACACCGTTGACGAGGTGACTCGACAGGAACCCCTCGGGCATCGCCTTGACGGCGATGGAGATGAGCTTGTCGTCCCAGTTCGGCGGCGAGGTGAGGGAGTACGAGCGCCAGTGCCAGCGTCCGTCGATGTGCAGACCGATGCCGATGTACTGGCCGGGCTCGTAGTCGAAGTCGAATCCCCAGCCCGGCTTGATGACGATCGTGGCCGAGTCCGCGGTCTCCGCGCGCACCTCCATGATCTGTCCGCGCAGTTCGCGAGCCGACCACAGTGGGTTGGCGAGATGCAGGTAGTCGTCGGGCAGCAACGGCGTCGTGAGCCGTGCCGCCGCACCTCGCAACCAATTGAGCTTGGACCGCTTGGCGGGCACAACCGCTGCTGCGGGCGCCTCGATCCAATCCTTCAGACCCATCCGACCTCCACCTTTTCCGTCATGACCTACGCTACCGTAGGTTATCAAGTTACGGTACCGTAGGTTACCCCAAGGTAAGAGGACGTACCGGTCAGAGCAGTTCGAGAAGGAACGGAAGCTCCTGAGTGGCGTACCACGCCAGGACATGATCCTCCGCGTCACCGAGAACGAACTCGGCGTCGGGGTCCCCGAGATCCGCCTCGTCGATCGCCGACACGGCCCGTTCGATGTCCGGCTCCGCCTCCGCGAGATCCACGTGCACCGACGCGACCGTGCCGATCGTCACCGGACCGGGCAACCGGACCACGGCGTCGTCGAGATCCGGCCGCGGCGTCACCTCGTCCACGTCCGCGGCGACCACGGCGCGACGGAAGCGAACCCCGTCGCTTCCGCTCTCCCCCACCCGGCCCGCGATCAGTCGCAGCGAGGCGCGGGCGGCCTCGGCCATCGCGACCTCGGCCAGTTCCTCGTCGTCGCCCGACGAGTACGCCTCGCGGAGCGTGGGGGTGACGGCGAAGGCGGTACGGCTCATCGGATCGAACTCCCGGTCGGCGACGAGCCGCTGGAGGATCTCGATCGTCGCGGGAACGTACACCCTCGTCATGCGTCACCCGTCATTCGCACCACGGACTTCTCACCGACTGGCATCCAACAACTCCTCGAGAGATTCGTACAGCAGCGCCGCCACCACGTCCACGTCGGCCATGGCGTCACGGTCTGCATTCAAACCGTAGTAGACGTTGCCGTCGTAGGACGTCAGGCCGATGCTCAAAGTCTGGTTTTTCAGCAGCGGCGACACCGGATACATCTCGAGCATCCGCGCTCCCCCGACGTACAGCGGCAGCTGCGGTCCCGGCGCGTTGGTGATCATCAGGTTGAACATCCGCTGCGAGAAGCTGCTCGCGACACGGGCACTCATCGCGTGCAGCGTGGCGGGCGCGAATCCCGACAACCGCACCAGGGTCTCCGCGGTGACCCTCTGGCTCTGCTTGGCGTGCGCCTCCATGGCGTGCGCCACGTGCGACAGCCGCACCACGGCATTCGGTTCCCCGACCGGCAGGTCGATGAGGAACGACGACACCATGCTTCGCGGATCCGCCCATTCGCCGCGGCGTGACTCCTCGTCGTCGGTCTCGGGGTCCGTCGCGTACACGGACATCGGGACCATGGCCCGGACCGTGGTCGACTCGGCCACCGGCTCGCCGCGGGAGAGCAGCCAATACCGCATCGCACCCGACACGACGGCGAGGATGACGTCGTTGACCTCGCACCCGTACTGCGCGCGGATCTTCCGGTAGTCACCCAGCTCGGTCTTGACCACCGCGAAGCGCCGATTGCGTGAAATGGTCGCGTTCAGCGGACTCGCCGGCGCCACCTGCGTGGCGGTGCGCACGACGGCGGCGACCTTGCCGACGGCGCGCACGGTCTCACCGAGCGCGGACGCCATGTCACCCAACGTCATCCGCAGCGCCGCCAGCCCTTCGCCCGGCCGCGCCACCATCTCCGCCAGCGCCCCGGCGATCAGTGTGGACTCACTGGGGGCGGGGCTCGGCATCCACAGCTCCTCGGCCATGGGACGCCGGGTCTTCGCCGGGTCGAGGATCACCTGACCGATCTCGAGCGCCGTCTCACCGTCGACCAGCGACGAATGGGACTTCGTGAAGATGGCGAAGCGATTGTTCGACAACCCCTCCACCAGGTACATCTCCCACAGCGGTCGCGTGTTGTCGAGCGGCCGGGACGTGAGCCGTGCGACCAGATCGTGCAACTGGGCATCCGATCCGGGCTTCGGCAGCGCCGACCGCCGGACGTGGTACTCGATGTCGAAGTCCTGGTCGTCCACCCAGACCGGCCGCGACAGTCCCAGCGCCACCTCCCGCACCTTCTGCCGGTAGCGCGGGACCAGACTCAGTCGTTCCTCGACGAGGCTCAGTAATTCCTCGTAGGACAACCCGTTTCGCGGCTTGCGGAAGATCGCGAGCGAACCCACGTGCATCGGCGTACTGCTCGCCTCGAGAAAATAGAACGACGCGTCCTGCGTAGTCAGTCTCGTCACCATGTCGGCGCCTGTCCCCCTTGCATCCCATCTCGATCGACCTCGAGAAGTATCGCTATCTCGTCCGCGGTGGCGCCGCCGTCGACGTGGTGGATACCCACCATCCCGACGGCCACCGCACCCCGGACATTGACCGACAGGTCGTCGACGAAGATACAGTCCCCCGGGGCCAGACCGAGCGCGTCGGCCGTCAGCCGGTAGATCCGCGGATCAGGTTTGGCGACACCGACATCCCCGGACAGCACGACCTGATCGACCAGCCGGCCGTCACCGAGTTCCCGCAGCCACTGCGCGCCGGGACCACCGGGATCGTTGCTGAGGATCGCGGTCCGCACCCCACGAGTCCGGGCACCGGCGAGGACGGACGACAGGCCGTCCATGTCCGAACCGGGACCCGCGAGAACTCCTCCGAAGTCCAATATCAATCCCCGCACGTCCCCACCCTAGGGTCCGCTCCCCGGTTCGGCGACACGACGACGGGATCCGTGCGAGTATGACCGCTACGACGGCCGTCTCATGCCGAAACCGGGGGGTAAGAAATGAGTGAGTCCTACACGTTCCTGTCACGGGTGCCGCACTTCGAGCCGGCGGCCGGTGACGTTCCCGCACCGCCTCTGCCGGGGCGTTCGGCGGCGCCGTCGGGCGAACGGCACGCGTCCGGGCGCGGCAGGCACCGCTCGTCGCCCCACTCGGGGGCGTCGCCACGCACCGCCGCGACACAGCCGGGAACGCTGCCTCTTCCCTCACCGGACGTCCAGCGGTTCACGGAGCAGGCGTTCCGGCTCGTCCTCGAAGTGCTGGATCGGCGCCGCAACGTACGGCAATTGCGGCCGCTGGTGACGCCGTCGCTCGTCGACGTCGTGCGCACGCTCGCGCTGTCGGAGTCGCCCGCCCGGCGACTCGGTGTCGCGACGCTCGTCCGCGTGCACCTGCGCGCGGTGGAGCCGTGCGCGTTCGAGGCCTTCGGCACCTACGGCCGGGGACCGCGGATCTTCGTGATCGCAGCCCGTGTCGAACAGCAGTCCGACACGGGCTGGACCGTCACCTCGCTGGTGATCGGCTGATCGTCTTCGTCTGCGGTCAGCGCTTGCGCTTGGTCCGCGGGGCCTTCTTGCTCTTCGACTGCGACCGCGCGGCCTCACGCCGCTGACGACGGGTTCCGGCGTCGGCGGCATCGTCCGATTCGGCGGCTCCGCGGCGGCTGAGCTGGGCGTTGCCGTCCTCGGCAGGCCCGGAGTACGTGAGCCCGCGGGGCTCGCCGTCGTCCAGGCCCTTCGCACGGAGGGCGGACGGTGCCGCCGTGCCCTGCGCCTGCTGCGCCGCCTCCTGGGTGGGCAGTGGCCGCGGCGGTGCCGGAGCGGGCGAGGCCGACGCCGTCGCCGCTGCGGAAGCCGCGGTGACGCTCACGCCCGGGGCCTGTGCCGCCGTCGGGGCGGCCGCCTCGACCTGAAGGTTGAACAGGAATCCGACCGACTCCTCCTTCAGACCCTCGAGCATGCCGCCGAACATGTCGAAACCTTCGCGCTGGTACTCGACGAGCGGATCACGCTGGGCCATCGCCCGCAGGCCGATGCCCTCCTTGAGGTAGTCCATCTCGTAGAGGTGTTCGCGCCACTTGCGGTCGAGCACGCTCAGCAGGACGCGACGCTCCAGTTCGCGCATCGATCCCTCGCCGGCGACGCCGTCGATCTCGGCCTCGCGCCGGGCGTAGGCGTCGTGTGCGTCCTTCAGCAGGGTCTCGCGCAGCTCGTCGGCGGTGATGTCGTTGGTCTCACCGTCGTCGCCGTCGCCGACCAGTTCCTTGTAGTCGAGGCCGACCGGGTACAGCGTCTTGAGGGCCGTCCACAGTTGTTCGAGATCCCAGTCCTCGACGTATCCCTCGGCGGTGGCACCGTCGACGTAGGCGGTGACCACGTCGGTGATCATCTTCTCGACCTGGCCCTCCATGTCCTTGCCTTCGAGGATCTGGCGGCGCTCGTTGTAGATGACCGTGCGCTGCTGGTTCATCACCTCGTCGTACTTGAGGACGTTCTTGCGGATCTCGAAGTTCTGCTGCTCGACCTGCGTCTGGGCGCTCTTGATGGCCTTCGAGACCATCTTCGCCTCGATGGGAACGTCGTCGGGCAGGTTGAGCCGGGTCATGATCGACTCGAGGGCCGCGCCGTTGAACCGTCGCATCAACTCGTCGCCGAGCGACAGGTAGAACCGCGACTCACCCGGATCGCCCTGACGGCCGGAGCGGCCGCGCAACTGGTTGTCGATACGCCGGGATTCGTGCCGCTCGGTGCCGAGGACGTACAGTCCGCCCGCCTCCCGAACCTTGTCCGCGTCGGCTTTCACCTCGGCCTTGACCTGGTCGAGGACGTCGTCCCACGCCGCCTCGTAGTCGTCGGGCGTGTGGACGGGGTCGAGTCCCTGCTTGCGGAGCGCGATGTCCGCGATGATGTCGGGGTTGCCGCCGAGCACGACGTCGGTACCACGACCGGCCATGTTGGTCGCCACGGTGACGGCGCCCGACCTGCCGGCCTCGGCGATGATCTGGGCTTCCTGCTCGTGGAACTTCGCGTTCAGCACGTTGTGTGCCACGCCGCGCTTGGTGAACTGCTTCGACAGGTACTCGGACCGCTCGACGCTGGTGGTGCCGATCAGAACGGGCTGGCCCTTCTCGTGCCGCTCCACCACGTCGTCGACGACGGCGTCGAACTTGGCTTCCTCGGTCTTGTAGATCAGGTCGCCGTTGTCGACGCGGACCATCGGCCGGTTGGTGGGGATCGGGATGACGCCGAGGTTGTAGATCTGGTGCAGCTCGGCGGCCTCGGTCTCGGCCGTACCCGTCATGCCCGACAGCTTGTCGTAGAGACGGAAGTAGTTCTGGAGCGTGATCGTGGCGAGGGTCTGGTTCTCGGCCTTGATCTCGACCTTCTCCTTGGCCTCGATCGCCTGGTGCATGCCCTCGTTGTAGCGGCGGCCGACGAGGACGCGGCCGGTGAACTCGTCGACGATGATCACTTCGCCGTCGCGGACGATGTAGTCCTTGTCCTTCGTGTAGAGCTCCTTGGCCTTGATGGCGTTGTTCAGGTAGCTCACGAGCGGCGAGTTGGCGGCCTCGTACAGGTTGTCGATGCCGAGCTGGTCCTCGACGAGCTCGACGCCGGCCTCGTGGACGCCGATGGTGCGCTTGCGGATGTCGACCTCGTAGTGCACGTCACGCTTGAGCAGGGGCGCGATGCGCGCGAATTCCGCGTACCACTTGCTCGAGGCGTCGGCGGGGCCGGAGATGATGAGGGGGGTTCGGGCCTCGTCGATGAGGATGGAGTCGACTTCGTCGACGACGGCGAAGCTGTGACCGCGCTGGACGAGATCGTCCAGGGAGTGCGTCATGTTGTCGCGCAGGTAGTCGAACCCGAACTCGTTGTTGGTGCCGTATGTGATGTCGGCCGCATAGGCTGCGCGACGCTCGGCCGGCGACATGCCGGACAGGATCACGCTGGTGTCGAGGCCGAGGAAGCGGTGGACGCGGCCCATCCACTCGGAGTCGCGCTTGGCGAGGTAGTCGTTGACCGTGACGACGTGCACGCCGTCGCCGGCGATCGCATTGAGGTACGCGGGCAACACGCAGGTCAGGGTCTTGCCCTCACCCGTCTTCATCTCGGCGATGTTGCCGAAGTGGAGGGCGGCGCCGCCCATGATCTGCACGTGGAAGTGCCGCTGGTCGATCACGCGCCAGGACGCCTCGCGGGCGACCGCGAACGCCTCGGGCAGCAGCTCATCGAGCGTCTCGCCGTCGCGGTAGCGGGCGCGGAACTCCTCGGTCTTCGCGCGGAGTTGCTCGTCGGTCAGGTCTTCGACCTCGGGCGACAGCGAGGAAACGTGGTCGGCGATGTGCTTGAGCCGCTTGACCATGCGACCTTCACCAACACGGAGCAGCTTCGATAGCGACAGCGACGGCACAGTCTTGTTCGTCCTCAATCTTCGGCAGTGGATGGGTGACACACAAAATCCGGCCGGAGGTCCGAGAACCCCGGCCGGATTCCATGGTAGGCGCTTCCGCGATCGGACGAGTAGACCGACCGCTCGGATCGTCAGGCGGAACGGGAGTACATCACGCCAGACGGATCAATCCGTAGTCGAACGCGTGCCGCCGGTAGACGACGGTCGCCTTGTCCGACTCCTTGTCGTGGAACAGGAAGAAATCGTGTCCTACCAGCTCCATCTCGTACAAAGCATCGTCGACGGTCATCGGCGCGGCCTTGTGTTCCTTGGTACGCACGACATGACCCGGTGTGTGCTCGTCCGGCATCTGACCGTCCAGGGAGATGTCGGGACTGATGCCGAGACTGTCGTCCTCGGCGAGTGCGGCGGTGGCCTCCGCCACCGACACCGGGGTCTTTTCCCCGTAGTGGACTTTTTTGCGATCCTTGGTGCGGCGGAGCCTGCTCTCGAGCTTGGCGGTCACCGACTCGAATGCTGCATAGAAGCTGTCGGCGGATGCCTCGGCTCGGGCTACCGGCCCCTTGCCTCGGGCAGTGATCTCGACGCGCTGGCAGTTCTTCCTCTGGCGTCGATTGGGTTCGTGGTGAAGTTCGACATCGAACAGGAATATGGAGGGATCGAAGCGCTCGAGGCGCGACAGCTTCTCGGAGACGTACACGCGGAAGTGGTCGGGTACCTCGACGTTGCGTCCCTTGACGACGATCTCGGCGTTGGGGGTATCCGTCTTCTCTTGTGCATCCGTTGTGCGGTCGTCGACGAAAACCGAGGCTTGCGAAGGGGTCGTCACTCGTACCTCCCGATTACGGCCCCGCCCCTTGATGGGCGGCGGCGAGTTTGAGCAATGCCGGAAGGGGGTCCGCCCGGCACCAGGTTCGAAGTTCCACCTCCTACCTGTGTTTTCGGGTGTGTCCGCGACGCTAGTACGTAACGCGCGCGAGTGCCACTGTTCGGCAGAATTTCATCTGACACCCGCCACGACGACCACCGCGCTCACTCGGATACCCACTCGCGACAGCACCCGGACCGACTCGGCGGCGGTCGCCCCGGTGGTCGACACGTCGTCCAGCAGTACCACCGAGATGCGTTGCAGTGCAGCCGGTTCCGACGCGAGATGCCGCGCGAATACTTGACCGCTGCGGGTCAACCGGACGCCACCCTCGAGGTTTACTCGACGTTGATCTGCGCTCAGTCCGACCGAATCGCGCACGGCGCGTCGCATCACGAGCGCGGGACACACGCGTCTGCCTCCCACCGCGGCGACGGCGATCCGGGTGACGGGGTCGCCGCCGCGTGCACGGGCGGCCCGGGGACGCGTCGGAGCCGGCACCAGAACCACCGGGGCGACGTCCGGCGGGTCGAGTTCTCGCCACTGCTGCAGACGGCCCAGGGCGCCCGCGACGGCGGATCCGAGGGGCGCGGCGAGATCACGCCGCCCGCGTTCCTTCGCGGCGATCACGGCGCGACGGCGGGCACCCGAGTACGGTCCGAGTGCCCACACCCCGACCCCGGGATCCACGCGGGGCCGGAGCAGCACGGGATCGTCGGCCAGCTCCGTGGCGCAGCGGGCACACCACTGCGTGCCCGGCACGCCGCACCCGCCGCATTCGGCGGGCAGGATCAGGTCGAGCAGGCTCCGGAGGCCGGGCAGGGCGCGCATGCGGGCAGTATCGGCGACCGCACCGACAGCCTCAGCCCGGCAGGACCGGGATCGCCTTGACACCCGTCAACCCGGGAACCTCCCGCCAGTACCGGTCGCCCGCCGGATCGTTGTTGTTCAACTGGAACACCGCCCGGGAGTCGGCGACGAACTCCGTGGTCGTCGACGCGTCCACGGCCACCACCGGCGCGGTCAGATTACGGCTCGGCAGCGCGTCCATCCGTGATCCGTCGACGGCCACCTGCACCACCGGGATGTCCGAGGCCGCGCGCGCGACGACGATCGTGTCGCTCGTGCTCCAGTCCAGGGACAGCGCCGGGCTGCCCAGACCGATCGCGACCGCACGGGGATTCGTCAAAGCGTACTCACCACCCGGCATCTGGGTGACGATCGCGAGGTAGACCTTGCCGTCGACGATCAGTGCCGCGCGCACCCCGTCGCGGGACAGCCGCAACTCGGTGATCGTGGCACCCAGCGCGGTGACGGCGCCGGCGTCGACGTTGACCACCGACGTCCGGCCGGTGCCGGGCTCGCGCAACACCCGAATCACCGTGTTGCCGTTGACCGCTGCCCAGATCGCCGAATTGTCGGGTGCCCATGTCGGGCGGGTGATCGCGCCGCCTTCGAGCACCGACGCGGCACCGTCCTCGTACGCGCCGACCATCAGCGAACTCGCGGGTTCCGGGGCGGGACGCCCCGTGTCCGCGACCGCGGCGACCAGCTTTCCGTCCTGCGACAGCGCGAGCGAACGCATGTTGCGGGCCGAACCGAAGTACCCGGGCACCGGGGTGACCCCGGTCTCGGTGACGCTCACCATCGACCCCTCGCGCAGCGCGTGCAGCCCCACGGTGGCGCTCGAGGTCGCGAACGGATTCATCGACGCGACGTCGGCGGTGGTCCACCCGTTCGGGAACCGCTCGTCGAAGGGCTCGCCGTCGGCGAGCAGCACATAGGGGCCCGAGATCTCCGCGTTGGCCAGCGTCCAGATCACCTGCGCCGCGAACAGCTGCTTCGCCTGCGCGTCCATGGGCGGCACGCCGGCGAAATCGATCCGGATGCCGCCGAGCCCCACCCCCACCTGCGCGGTGCGGCCGTCGGCCTTCGTGATCGGGCCCCGCACCGACACGCCGTCGCCGAGCTCGTTGCGCACGGCCGGGGCCAGGGCGGCCTTCGGCCCGTCGATCAGCAAGCCGATCAACTGCGACGCCATCTGGTCCTGGGCGCCCGACACCCAGCGCGGATCCGGCACGACCGTCGTCCCGGCCGGATCGAGGAAGTACAGCGATTTGCGCTGATAGGTGTTCAGGAACTGTGCCCGGTCCAGGATCACGCCGGCGGGGAGCTCGGAGATCCGCCACTCCCCGTCGAGTAGCTCGAGGCTGATCTTCGTCTCGAAGCTGCCCTCCTCCGCCACGTACAGTCCGCCGGGCTCGAGCTGCCCCACCTTGTTGGCGCGGATCGTGTACGTCGCCTTGTCGGCGGACCGCGTCTCCGGGAGGACGTCGACCTTGTCGACGATGGTCGCGCTGGCCGCGTCGTCCCACCTGCCGGTCACACCGGGGGTGAGGAATTGACGGGCCGCGAGGTGCCGGTTGGACGGATCGGTACTGGCCTTGAAGAAGTCGCGGAGCAGCAGGTCGGGTTCACGCCCCGGCGCGGGGGCCGCGACGCTCGATCCGGGCGAGTCACGGTTGATCGTGCCGATCGCCTGCGGTGTGGAGGAATCCGGGAGGCTCGCGCACCCGCTGACCGTCACGAGCACCGCGAGGACGATCGCTCCGCATACCGACCGCGACAGCAGGGCGGATCGCCGCCGGGGCGTCACAGGTCCTGCTCCGGAAGGTGCGAACCGTCTCGGTCACCGACGTGCGCGCGCTCGCGCTTCTTGGGAACCGTGCGGGATTCGTCGGCCACCGTCTCCGGGCTCTCGTTGCGCACCGGCAACGTGGTGTCGCCCGGGACAGGCTGACCCTGAACGTATTTCGCGGTTCCCGGTTTCAGCGGCAGCGGGCTCGACACGACCTTGCGGCCCCGCACCCGCGGCAGCGTCAACCGGAAGCAGGCGCCTTGGCCGGGTTCGCCCCACGCCTCGAGCCTGCCGTCGTGGAGATTCGCGTCCTCCACACTGATCGCGAGTCCGAGGCCGGTACCGCCCGACCGCCGCACCCGCGACGGGTCGGACCGCCAGAACCTGTTGAACACCAGCTTCTCCTCGCCCGGCCGCAGACCCACGCCCTGGTCGCGCACGATGAACGCCGCAGCGCTGTCGTCGGCGCGCAGGCGCAGCAGCACCGGTTTGCCTTCTCCGTGATCGATCGCGTTCGCGAGCAGGTTCCGCAGAATGCGTTCCACGCGACGCGGGTCCACCTCGGCCATGACTGCCTGATCGGGCAGGTCCACGATCAGTTCGGTCCCGCTCTCGCGCGCGAGGTGACGGACCGTCGAGACCGCCGCACGCGCACACATCCGGACGTCGAGTTGCTCGGCGGCCAGTTCCGCGACACCGGCGTCGTGCCTGCTGATCTCGAGGAGGTCGGCCAGCAGCCCCTCGAACCGGTCGAGTTCGGCGACCAGCAACTCCGACGACCGCCGGAGCACAGGGTCGAGATCGTCGCTGCCGTCGTGGATGAGATCGGCCGCCATGCGCACCGTCGTCAGCGGTGTCCGCAGCTCGTGGCTCACGTCGGAGGTGAATCTCTTCTGGAGATTTCCGAACTCCTCGAGCTGGGTGATCTGCTTGGACAGGCTCTCCGCCATCTCGTTGAACGACATCGCCAGCCGGGCCATGTCGTCCTCGCCGCGCACGGGCATGCGTTCCTTCAGCCGGCCGTCGGCGAAGCGCACCGCGATCCGGGACGCCGACCGGATCGGCAGAACCACCTGCCGGGCGACGAGGAGCGCGATGGCCGCGAGCAGCACGGCGAGCACCGCACCACCCACCAGCAGCGTGCCGCGGACCAGCGACAGACTGCGGTCCTCACTGGCCAGCGGGAACACCAGGTACAACTCGAGCGTGGAGATCGCGGATGCGGTCGGGCTCCCGACGATCAGCGCCGGCCCCGAATAGCCTTCGGGATCGTTGACCGTGGCGAACTGGTAGGCCACCTGACCGGCCTGGACGAACGCCCGCAGTGATTCCGGAATCTGGTCCGCCGGGCCGCTGGACGTCGGGGCGCGGGGGCCGTCACCGGGCACGATGAGCACAGGATCGAACGTTCCCGCCGACCCCGACGCCTGACCGGCGTCGGGCTCCCGGTTCGTCAGCGCAGCCCGGGCACCGTCGAGCTGAGTGGTGGGCGAACTACTGTCGTCCGCCCCCGCCAGCTGCCCCTCGACCGTGCTGCGGGCACGGTCCATCTCCTCGGTCGCCGCGTTGATCTTCGTTTCGAGCAGACGGTCGGTGATCTGGCTCGTCAGCACGACGCCGAGCACGACGATGACGATGAGCGACAACGTCAACGTCGAGACGACGACCCTCAGCTGCAGCGAACGACGCCATGTGTGCGCGAGGGTATTGCTCAGTGAGTGACCCCACCGAAGGATCGGCGAAACGCGTCGGTTGACACGACGCCGCCATCGGGAAACACCTGTCACGGCGGTCCGGCCTTGTAGCCGACCCCCCTGACCGTCAAAACCACTTCGGGATTCTCGGGATCAGTCTCGACCTTGGCCCGCAGACGCTGAACGTGCACGTTGACCAGTCGGGTGTCGGCTGCATGTCGGTAACCCCACACCTGCTCGAGCAGGACCTCACGGGTGAACACCTGTCGCGGTTTGCGCGCCAGAGCCACCAGGAGGTCGAACTCGAGGGGGGTGAGGGAGATCAGTTCTTCGCCCCGGCTCACCTTGTGGGCGGGGACGTCGATGACGATGTCGGCGATGCTGAGCAGCTCGGCCGGCTCGTCCTCAGTCCGGCGAAGCCGTGCCCGGACCCGCGCCACCAGCTCCTTCGGCTTGAACGGCTTCATGATGTAGTCGTCCGCGCCGGATTCCAATCCGAGGACCACGTCGACGGTGTCCGTCTTCGCGGTCAGCATCACGATGGGGACACCGGAGTCGGCGCGCAGGACCCGGCACACGTCGATGCCGTTCATGCCGGGCAGCATCAGGTCGAGCAGCACCAGGTCCGGGCGTGTCTCCCGGACCGCGGTGAGCGCCTGGGTCCCGTCCCCCACCACATACGGATCGAATCCTTCGCCGCGGAGGACGATCGTGAGCATCTCCGCGAGCGCAGTGTCGTCGTCGACAACCAGAATCCTTGGCTTCATGTCCCTATCGTTGCATCTTCGGAGGCCGTAACAGCCCGTTCGCCGTTACGGCGTGCCGTGTTCTTTCTCGTCACGGCGTGCCGTGTCGTCACTCAAGAGTGCCAGGTTTTCGGCGAGCGTGACCGGATCGGTGTCCGGGGTGAGCACCCACCACGGCGAAATCCAGTCCTTCCCGGCCAGCTCCCGGTACACCTCGCCGGTGCGTTCCTGCAGTCCACGGTCGCGTTCGTAGGCGTCCAGCGACCGGCTCGCATCCGCCGATTCGCGGCCGCGGGCGCGTTGCTCGGCGAGTGCCACGGGAACGTCCAGATACAGCTGCAGGTCGGGCCGGGGCAGCCCCAGCCGCTCGAATTCGAGGTTCCCCACCCAGCCGACGAACTCCCCGTCCGCCCCCTGATGCAACCGGGCCGCACCGTACGCGGCGTTGGACGCCACGTAGCGGTCGAGAATCACCAGGTCGTGTTCGGCGAGCAGCGCCGACAGCTCCCCGACGGCACCGGACCGGTCCAGCGCGAACATCACGGCCATCGCGTGCACGGAGTCGCTGAAGTCACCGTGCGCGCCCTTGAGGGCCTCGGACGCCAGATCGGCGTGCATGGACCTGCCGTACCGCGGAAAGTCGAGGGTGCCGACCGTCAGACCCTGCTCGATGAGGCGTGTCACCACTGCGCCGACGAGTGTTCGCTTGCCCGCGCCGTCCAGGCCTTCCAGCGCAATCAGTTTTCCCACGAGGAAGAAGGCTATCCCCCGGCCCGTGCGCGACGGACCGGGGGACGCCGCGGCCTCTAGTACCGGTAGTGCTCGGGCTTGAACGGGCCCTCGACGTCGACGCCGATGTACTCGGCCTGCTCCTTCGTGAGCTTGGTGAGCGTGCCACCGAGCGCTTCGACGTGGATCTTCGCGACCTTCTCGTCGAGGTGCTTCGGGAGGCGGTACACCTCGTTGTCGTACTCCTCCGGCTTCGTCCACAGTTCGATCTGCGCGATCACCTGGTTGGAGAAGCTGTTGCTCATCACGAACGAGGGGTGGCCGGTGGCGTTGCCGAGGTTCAGCAGGCGACCCTCGGACAGCACGATGATCGAGTGGCCGTCGTTGAACCGGAACTCGTCCACCTGCGGCTTGATGTTGATGCGGGTGACGTCGCCGGACCGCTCGAGGCCGGCCATGTCGATCTCGTTGTCGAAGTGGCCGATGTTGCCCAGGATGGCCTGGTGCTTCATCTGCTTCATGTGCTCGAACGTGATGATGTCCTTGTTGCCCGTGGACGTGATGACGATGTCGGCCCAGCCGATGGCCTGCTCGACCGTCTTCACCTCGAAGCCGTCCATCAGCGCCTGGAGAGCGTTGATGGGGTCGACCTCGGTGACCGCGACGCGGGCACCCTGTCCGCGCAGAGCCTCCGCACAACCCTTGCCGACGTCGCCGTAACCGCAGACGAGCGCGGCCTTGCCGCCGATCAGGACGTCGGTGCCGCGGTTGATGCCGTCGAGCAGCGAGTGCCGGGTGCCGTACTTGTTGTCGAACTTGCTCTTGGTGACCGAGTCGTTGACGTTGATGGCCGGGAACGTGAGTTCCCCGGCGGCCGCGACCTGGTAGAGACGCAGGACACCGGTCGTGGTCTCCTCGGTGACGCCCTGGACCGACTCCGCAACCGTGGTCCACTTGGTCTTGTCCGCGTCGAGGGACTGACGCAGCAGGGCGAGGAACACCTTGTACTCGTCGGAATCCTGCTCGTCGTCGGTGGGCGGCACGACGCCGGCCTTCTCGAACTGCGCGCCCTTGAGGACGAGCATCGTGGCGTCGCCGCCGTCGTCGAGGATCATGTTCGCGGGCTTGTCGGCGTCCGGCCAGGTGAGCATCTTCTCGGCGGCCCACCAGTACTCCTCAAGCGTCTCGCCCTTCCACGCGAAGACCGGGGTGCCCTGCGGCTCCTCGGGCGTGCCGTGCGGGCCGACGACGATCGCGGCGGCGGCGTGATCCTGCGTCGAGAAGATGTTGCACGAGGCCCAGCGGACCTCGGCGCCCAGTGCGGTGAGCGTCTCGATGAGGACGGCCGTCTGGATGGTCATGTGCAGCGAACCGGAAATGCGAGCACCCTTGAGCGGCAGCACCTCTGCGTACTCGCGGCGAAGCGCCATCAGTCCCGGCATCTCGTGCTCGGCGAGCCGGATCTCCTTGCGGCCGAACTCGGCGAGCGAAAGGTCCGCCACCTTGAAATCGATCCCGTTTCGGCTCTCGGCCACGGGCATGGTTGAAACTGAGGTCGTCATCTGCCTCTCCTGGTTGACTGCTGTTTCGGTCAAGGCTATCGGTACTGCGTCCCGAGGGTCACACTCACGTGAGGCTGCGCCGCGGGGCGGTCACTCCCGATCGGCCCCGCCGACCGCTTCGTCCACGAAAGGCCCCAGAAGAGCACCCAGATCCTCGGCGACGTTGGCCTCGGATTCGGGTGGCATCGAGATGTAACTCATAGCGAGGCGCACGATGGCGCGGCTGAGAATGCCCGCGTCCGACGGATTCGCCCGCACCCAGCCCCGCTGGAAGACGTCGGCGAGCCGCGTCGACGCCCGCTCGATGATCGGCGCGCTCTCGGTCGTGATCAGACGCAGCAGGTCGGGTTTGGTCTCGCCGCGCAGAAGTGACTGCACGAGCGGGTCGGACAGGCTGGCCGCGAAGAACGCGGTGAATCCGGAAAGCAGCGCGGCGCGGCCTTCCCCGACGTTCGCCGCCAGCGCCTCGTCGACGGCGTCGACCAGTTCGTCGGCCAGCCGGAGGGCGTACGCCTCCGCCAGCCCCTGCCGGGACTTGAACTCGTTGTAGAGCGTCTGCCTGCTCACGCCGGCGCCGGCCGCGACATCGGACATCGTGATGTCCGACCAGTCCTTCTCGAACAGGAGATCCCGCATCGCATCGAGCACCGACTGACGCAGCAGCAACCGCGCAGCCTCCTGATAGGGCACCCGGACACGCGACGAAGTCATGGCGAAGACATTAGTGCCCGCCGCTTCCGGGGCACTCGCCCGGTACTGCCGCTCCGACCCCCGGCCGTCGAATCCCGTTGCGTGTCAGACCTCGCCGCGACTCCGTCTCTCCATCATCGAATGGCGGCGGCTGTAGGCGAAGTAGATGATCACGCCGAGCGCCATCCACACGATGAACCGGATCCACGTCTCGACCGACAGATTCACCATCAGCCACAGGCAGGCGAGGACGGCGAGGACAGGCACCCACGGGACCAGTGGGACACGGAATCCGCGGGGCAGGTCCGGTCGCGTCCGGCGCAGCACGATCACGCCGACCGACACGAGGACGAACGCGAACAGCGTTCCGATGTTGACCATTTCCTCGAGGGTGCCGATCGGGAAGATGCCCGCGAGCACGGCCACCACGACACCGACGAGCACGGTGATCCGAACGGGTGTGCCGTGCTTGCCGGTCGGCGCCAGGCGCCTCGGCATCAGTCCGTCCCGGGACATGGCGAACAGAACCCGGGTCTGCCCGAGCATCAGCACCATCACCACGGTGGTGAGACCGGCGAGCGCACCGAACGAGATCAGGTTCTTCGCCCACGTGATCCCGTGGATGCCGAACGCCGTGGCCAGATTGGAACTGTCCCCGGCCAATTCGTGGTAGTCGACCATGCCGGTGAGCACCAGCGTCACCGCCACGTACAGGATCGTCACGATCAGCAGCGATCCCAGAATTCCGCGGGGCAACGCCTTCTGCGGATCCTTCGTCTCCTCGGCGGTGGTGGCGACGATGTCGAAACCGATGAACGCGAAGAACACCAGGCTCGCCGCCGCCAGCAGGCCGTACCAGCCGAACGTGCTGCCGCCGGCACCCGTGACGTAGGAGAACAGGGACTGGTGGATGCCCTCGCCCGTGCTGCCCGCCTCGGACGGGGGAATGTACGGGGAGTAGTTGTCGGTGTCGATGTAGAACGCGCCGACCACCACCACGACGAGCACCACGGCCACCTTGATCGAGGTGATTACGAGTGAGACCCGCGACGACAGCTTGGTGCCCGTCGCCAGCACGACGGTGATGATCGCGACGATGAGTACCGCACCCCAGTCGAACGTGACCGAGCCGAGCTGCGCCACCGGTGTGTGGTTGCCGATCACCTCACCGAGATAGAGCGACCAGCCCTTCGCCACGACCGACGCGGCGAGCGCGAATTCGAGGATGAGGTCCCAGCCGATGATCCACGCGATCAGTTCACCGAACGTCGCGTACGAGAACGTGTACGCGCTGCCCGCGACCGGAACGGTCGAGGCGAACTCGGCGTAGCAGAGCGCGGCGAGCCCGCACGCGATGGCGGCGATCACGAACGCCGCCGACACGGACGGACCGGCGACGTTGCCTGCGGTGCGCGCGGTGAGCGTGAAGATGCCGGCGCCGATGACGACGGCGACACCGAAGACGGTCAGGTCCCACGCCGTCAGATCCTTGCGGAGCTTGGTTTCCGGTTCGTCCGTGTCTCGGATCGACTGCTCGATCGACTTGGTGCGGAACAATCCGGTCGGCCTGCCGCTCAGGTGCGGTTCTCCGCTGCCTTTGTCCTGGATGGCCACATCAGCCTCCTCAATCGAAAGTTGCCGTTCAGCCTATGCCTTCGGTTGCCCGGAACAGATCGGGTTCGATGTAGATGCGGCGAGCCGCGGGGACTGCGCCGCGCACTCGCGCCTCGGCCTCGTCGATGGCTTCGGCGACGGCGCTGATGTCCGATCCGGCGGCCACGGCCACTTTCGCGGCCACGAGGATTTCCTCGGGTCCGAGGTACTGCGTCTTGCAGTGGATGACGCGCTCGATCTTCTCACCGTCGACGAGGGCGGCGAGAATCCGCGCCTCCTCGTCTGCGGTGGCTCCCTCACCGATCAGCAGGCTCTGCATCTCGACGATGAGGATGATCGCGATGATTCCCAGCAGGGCGCCGATGCAGAGGGTGCCGACACCGTCCCACACCGGATCGCCGGTGAGCATCGTCAGTCCGACACCACCGAGAGCGAGGACCAGACCGACCAGTGCGCCGGTGTCCTCGAGCAGCACGACGGGAAGCTCCGGGCTGCGCGACGTGCGAATGAATCCCCACCAGCTCGCCTTCCCCTTGAGGGGACGCGACTCCCGCACGGCGGTGAGGAAGCTGAACGTCTCGAGCCCGATGGCGATCACCAGGATGACCACCGCCACGAGGGGCGACGTGAGTTCCTCGGGGTGCTGGATCTTGTGGATGCCCTCGTAGATCGCGAACAGCGAACCGAGGCTGAACAACACGAGCGCGACGACGAACGAGTAGAAGTAGCGGCTACGCCCGTAACCGAACTGGTGCAGATCGTCGGCGGCGCGTTCGGCCTTCTTCTGGCCGAGCAGGAGCAGGCCCTGGTTGGAGGTGTCGGCCACCGAGTGCACGGATTCCGCCAGCATGGACGACGAGCCGGTGATCAGGAAGCCGGCGAACTTGGCTACCGCGATACCGGCATTGGCGCCGAGCGCGGCGAGAATCGCCTTCTTTCCCCCATGAGCCGACAACTGACTTCTCCTCTCGGTCGCACACGACCCTCACGACGGGCCGCGGAGCCCTTCTCGGATCGCAGGGCGGGTCACAGGCTACGCGATCGGCGGGCCGACCCTCGCACTGAACAACTGGGCAGACTCGGTGCCCGCGGTCACCACGACTTCGGGGTCCTCGGCCGCGATCCAGACGGCGTTGCCCTGGGACAGGTCGAGGGCAACGGTTCCGCACCGCAACTCCACCGAACCCGAGGTGCACAGCAGAATGTGCGGCCCCTCCGAGTCGAGCCGGTGCTCCGTGGGGCCGTCCGGCGACAGATCGATCCGCGCGAGGACGAATTCCGGCGCCGGTGTGGAGTACACGAATTCGCCACGGCCCGGGCGTTCTTCCGCTTCCAGTATCGGAATGTCGACGGTGTCGAAGTCGAGGACGCGCAGCAACTCCGGAACGTCCACGTGCTTGGGCGTGAGTCCCCCGCGCAGCACGTTGTCGGAGTTGGCCATGATCTCGACGGCCATCCCGTGCAGGTAGGCGTGGAGGTTGCCCGCGTCGAGGTACAGGCCCTGCCCTGGTTCGAGGGTGACCCGGTTCAGGAGGAGCGCGGCCAGCACCCCCGCATCCCCCGGGTACACCTCACTCAATTCGAGGGCGGTGCGGATCTCCGCCGCGAACTCACCGTCCTTGGTGTTCGACAGATAGGCGACGCATCCGTCGAGCACTCTCGGCATCAGCGCGCCGAGCACCGGCTGCGGCAACGTGATCCATGTGGTGAACAACGCGCGGAGACCGTCCGAGTCGGGTTGCCCGGCGATCAGGCCGGCGTAGGGCTGCAGCTCCGGAACCGCGATCGCCTCGAGCAGTTTGACCGTCCGCTGAGGGTCCCGGAAACCGGCGAGCGCGTGGAACCGGCTGAGGGCCACGACGAGTTCGGGTTTGTGGCTGGCGTCCTTGTAGTTGCGCACCGAGGATTCGAGGGGTATTCCCGCCTCGTTCTCCCGGGCGAACCCCTCCCACGCCTGCTCGGCGCTCGGATGGGCCTGCAACGACAGTGGTTCCTCCGACGCGAGCAACTTCAGCAGGAACGGGAGACGTTCTCCGAACGTCTCCACACTCCGCTTGCCGAGCTGGCGTTCGGGTTCCGAGTGCACCAGGTCCAGAAGGGACCGGGGCCCCTCCTCGGTGAGGACGCGGGCGGGATCACCCGGGTGCGCGCCCAACCACAGTTCCGCCTCCGGATGCGCCGTGGGAACCGGAAGTCCACGCAGCTGTGCGATGGCTGTGCGCGATCCCCACGCGTAGGACCGGAGCGCACCTTCGAGTCGGTGCACTAGATACCGCCGATCAATTGGAGGTACGCGGCAGTCATGTCGAGCCTGCCGACGAGAACCGCCGCCTGTTCCAGCTCGGGACGCTGCGACGGAACCTGACCCTCGTCCGAGGACGCGAGGACGAGATCGACGTCGCCCAGGGCGGCGATCCTGCGTTCGACGAGCATCCGATCGGCGTCTGCCGACAGCACGAACGTGCGCACCGGGCTCGCCGACGGTGGACCGTCCAACTCGGGATCGTGGAATATCGAGTCGTGCGCCGAGAGCGCCTGGTCGACACGGAACGTGCCCGCCGCGCTCAGAACGTCCGGAAGCTCCGACGCGGTCACCACCCGGCCCGCGTGCAGCAGCGCCTCGGCGCCGTGCCGGGCCAGTTCCACCGTGCTCTCCGTATCGCCCGTGAGCACGATTCGGCGTCCCTGCATGCGGGAGGCCAACGATTTCGCGGGATTGTGGAACACCTCGCTGTTCGGCCTGTCGCGCAGCGCCTCACCGTCGACGGCGTCGGCGATCTGCTCGAGGTCGGGAACCTCGTCACCCCAGCGTTCCGAACCGACCACCCGGAGGACGGCCAGCAGAACGGCGAAGTACCGCAGCAGACCGTGCCGGGTGAGTGCCCGGACCCGCGGCGCGAACATGACGACGCGTCCGGCCGCCGCGGCCTGCAAGGGTCCCTCGTCCGGTGCCGCCACCACCACTTCGGCGCCGCGGCGCACCGCCGCATCGATGGCCTGCACGAGTCGTGGGTCGCCTGCGTCGTCGCCGGCCACCACGACCACGTCGAGCGGGCCCACCCACACGGGGGTCCGGGTGGCGCGCACCAGCGGGAAACCGATCCGTTCGGCGAGGACCGCCGTCAGGATCGCCGCGCCGCGACTGGCACGCCCCGCACCGGTCACCACCACCACGCTGCGCGGACGCAGCCCCTGCAGTCGTTCGAGAGCCCCCTCCTCGACCGCGGACCGGGTCGCCCGGATCTGGGCACCCCCCATGGCGGCGGATCGCAACACACCCTCGGTGTCCGCCGCAACCAGTGCGTCCCCGTCGTCCAGATCGACCAGGGGCGTCGGCGCTGTCATGACACCGCACCCCCTTTCTTCATCGGTGCAAGCCACATTCGCAGCACGAGCAGAACCTGTACTTCCAACTATGGCAGTCAGGCTCGGACGATGCCCAGTATCTCGGTAACGAGTGCATCTACCTCGGCCGCCGTCGCCGCCTCCACGTTGAGTCGCAGGAGCGGTTCGGTGTTGGAGGCCCGCAAGTTGAACCACGCGCCGTCCGCCAGTGCGACCGTGACACCGTCGAGCCGATCCACGTCCGCGGTGCGCTCGGCGAACTCCGACAGCACCGCGGCGGTCCGTTCGGCGGCGTCCGCGACGGTCGAGTTGATCTCGCCCGACGCCGCGTACCGCTCGTACTTCGCCATCAGTTCGGACAGCGGACGATCCTGCTCCCCCAGTGCCGCGAGGACGTGCAGTCCGGCGAGCATGCCGGAGTCGGCGCCCCAGAAGTCGCGGAAGTAGTAGTGCGCGGAGTGCTCGCCGCCGAAGATCGCGCGCGTCTCGGCCATCTGCTGCTTGATGAACGAATGCCCCACCCGGGTGCGGACCGGGTGTCCGCCCAGCTCGGTCACCAGCTCCGGCACCGCGCGGGACGTGATGAGGTTGTGGATGACGGTCGCGCCGGGCTCCTTGGCCAGCTCCCGCTCGGCGACCAGGGCCGTGACGGCGGACGGCGACACCGGGTTGCCGAGTTCGTCGACCACGAAGCAGCGGTCGGCGTCGCCGTCGAAGGCCAGACCGATGTCGGCCCCGGTCTCACGGACGTACCGCTGCAGGTCCACGAGGTTCGCCGGGTCGAGCGGGTTCGCCTCGTGATTCGGGAACGTGCCGTCGAGTTCGAAGTACAGCGGTTCCAGCTTCACCGGCATCGGCTCGAACACGGCGGGGACGGTGTGCCCGCCCATGCCGTTGCCCGCGTCGACGGCCACCGTCAGCGGGCGGAGGTCGGAGAGGTTCACCAGTCCGCGGACGAAACTCGCGTACTGCTCGAGCACGTCCTCCTCGGACACCGTGCCGGGAGCACCGTCGAACGCGGGAACCCCGTCGACGACCTCGGCTGCAATGGTGGCGAGGCCCGTCTCCTGCCCCACCGGCTTCGCGCCTGCGCGGCACAGCTTGATGCCGTTGTATTTCGCCGGGTTGTGGCTCGCCGTGAACATCGCACCCGGGCAGTCGAACAGCCCCGAAGCGAAATACAGCTGATCGGTGGACGCGAGTCCGATGAGGACGACGTCCAGACCCTGGGCGGTGACGCCGTCGGCGAACGCGCGGGCCAGATCGGGGGAAGACGCGCGCATGTCGTAGCCGATCACGACCTTCGTGGCGCTGTCCTCGCGAACGAGTCGTGCGAATGCGCCACCCACGTCCTGCACGAACGCGGAGTCGATGTGTTCACCGACGACACCCCGCACGTCGTAAGCCTTGATCACGGCATGTACGGACTCGGCTGATCGCGCCACTTCTTGTTTCTCCTTTACGAGCACCAGTGCTGGCGCAAGCCTAATGCCTGCCCGTCGCGGACACGGCACGCCGCGGACCGCAGGCCCGGAAACAGGCTGGACGTCAGTTGGAAGGGTCGGGAAGTACCCGCAGGTGGCCGCGACGACCGGTGCGCGCCGGGCTGGGCTGGGTGCCGGTCTCCGCGCGATCCTCGGTGGACAGGGCCCGTTCGGACCGCCCGCGATCGCCGAGGCCCGCCTCCCGCACGGCCTCCGCCAGCGCGGTCAGGTCGTCCTCGTCCGGGGTGCTCGACGAGAACCCACCCTCGTACCGAACCAGTTCCCAGCCCTTGGGTGCGGTGATCCTCGACGCGTGCGTTTCGCACAGATCCCACGAGTGCGGCTCGTCGACCGTGGCAAGCGGGCCGACGACGGCGGTGGAGTCGGAGTAGACGTACGTGAGCGTCGCGACAGCGGGGTTCTTGCACCCGGGGCGGCAGCATCGACGCAGAGATCTCACAGCTAGGAAGCCTAGCCCCACGAGGGCCCGACACCTACTCGGACACACCGAGAGTGTGCGGCTGTCGTAATGTCCACACCATGTCCAGAGCACGACGCAGGCGTCCCGTGACCACCCGATCCGTCGACCGACGGGGACGGGGAATCCGCGGGTCCGTCTTCCCTCCGGACGCGCCGGCACGACGGAGCCGCGCAGAGAAGTTCGATCTGGTGGTGCTCGAGGCATTCGCGCCGATCGACGCGCGCTGGCGCGAACGCCTGACGAAGCTGGACATCGCTGTCGACGAGGTCCCGAAGATTCATGCGCTCGACCCGGATTCGGTCAACTGGCCCGCCGAGGTCGTGGCGGACGGGCCCGTGCCACTGTCCCGACTGATCCCGGCCGGCATCGACCGGCACGGATCCACGACGCGGGCGCGAGTCGTCCTGTTCCGACGACCGCTCGAACAGCGCGCCAAGGACCCGGACGACCTCACCGACCTGGTGCACGACGTGCTCGTACAGCAGGTGAGTACTTACCTCGGAGTCGAACCCGAGGTCATCGACCCGGATCTGCCGGGCGACGAAGACTGAACTAGACGATCCCCCGCTTCAGGCGCCGGCGCTCACGCTCCGACAGGCCACCCCAGATACCGAACCGCTCGTCATTGGCCAGTGCGTAGTCGAGGCACTCGTCCCGCACCTCGCAGCCCAGGCAGATGCGCTTCGCTTCCCTGGTGGAGCCTCCCTTTTCAGGGAAGAAGGCCTCCGGGTCGGTCTGCGCACAGAGCGCGCGTTCCTGCCACTGGTCCTCGATGGTCTCGAACAGTTCGTCGAAACCGGTCACCAGACTCAACGCCGGGCGGGGGCCCGTCGTCTCGACTTCCTGTGCGACGAGTTCCGGCACAGGAATTTCTTTCACACTGCCTTCTTGCACACAGACTTCTTGAACACAGACGCCGTCCGCTGCGCCTGCTTCGGAATTGGTCTGCGGTTCGTCGCTTACTGTGCTCCAGCGAGTCTCCGACTCGATCTGCTCATTGGGCATCGTTCCGCCTCCTCACCTGTGATAGCGCAGAAAATTTCGATCGATCATGTACCCCGAACCGAACACCCCTGCCACCCGTTCGAACAACCGTTCGAATTGATCCCCGCTGCAAGTGATTCCACGCCCACAACGTCGGAATGACATATTTGTGATTAGACACGCCCAGCGTGTCGCGGTCAAGCTAACCGTCGAAAGTCGATTACTATTTCGCGCTCTCGATTCGCTTCGGGGAAGCAGCTCACAGGAGGCGGTCGGCCACCGCCTAGGCTTGCACCGTGAACGTGACTGTATTGGTTGGCGGGGTGGGCGGGGCCCGGTTCCTGCAAGGTGTGCGGAGGTTGCTCGGGGCCGATGCGCCCGGTCGTGCGGGCGCCGATTCCGGCCATTCCATCACCGCTGTCGTCAATGTCGGCGACGACGTGTGGATGCACGGACTACGGATCTGCCCGGACCTGGACACCTGCATGTACACCCTCGGCGACGGCATCGACACCGAGCGTGGGTGGGGGCATGCCGGTGAAACCTGGAACGCCAAGGCCGAACTCGCCGCCTATGGTGCGAAACCGGATTGGTTCGGGCTCGGTGACCGGGACATCGCCACGCACCTGATCCGCACGCAGATGCTGCGGACGGGGTATCCGTTGTCGGCGGTGACCGAGGCGTTGTGCAACCGGTGGCAGCCGGGTGTGACGCTGCTGCCGGTGACCGACGATCGTAGTGAAACTCACGTCGTGATCACCGATCCCGAGGACGGGGAGCAGCGGGCGATCCACTTCCAGGAGTGGTGGGTGCGGTACCGCGCCCAGGTCCCGACGCACAGCTTCGCGCACATCGGCGCCGAGCAGGCCGCCCCGGCGCCGGGGGTGCTCGAGGCGATCGAGACGGCCGACATCGTGCTGCTGGCACCGTCGAATCCCGTGGTCAGTGTGGGGGCGATCCTGGCGGTGCCGGGGATCCGCGGTGCGTTGCGCACCACCGCGGCGAAGGTGGTCGGGATCTCGCCGATCGTCGGCGGAAAACCGTTGCGCGGCATGGCCGACGAATGCCTCGACGTGATCGGCGTCGACACCTCCGCGGAGGCGATCGGCCGCTGGTACGGGGCCCGGAGCGGGACCGGGATCCTCGACGGCTGGCTTGTCCACGACACCGACACCGCCGAGGTTCCCGGGGTGGAGGTGGCCCGGGTGCCGCTGATCATGTCCGACCCCGACGCCACCGCCGCGATGGTGCGGGCGGCGCTGGACGTGGCGGGGGTGGCGCTGTGAGCGACGCCACCGGTTCCGCCCGGCTCGATCACGCCCCGGGCGGTGCGCTCGAGATCCGCCCGGTGATCGGTCTGCCCGAGTTCCGGCCCGGCGACGACCTGGCGGCGGCGATCGTTGCGGCCGCGCCGTGGCTCGCCGAAGGGGACGTGCTGGTGGTCACCAGCAAGGTGTTCTCGAAGGTCGAGGGCCGGATCGTGTCCTCGCCGACCGACCCGGAGGAACGCGATGCCGCCCGGCGGCGGCTGGTCGAGCAGGAAGCGGTCCGGATCGTGGCCCGCAAGGGCCGGACCCTGATCACCGAGAACCGGCTCGGGATCGTGCAGGCCGCCTCGGGCATCGACGGCTCGAACGTGGCGGGCTCCGAACTGGCGTTGCTGCCGGAGGATCCCGATGCCAGCGCCCGCACCCTGCGCGACGCGATCGAGGTGGCGCTCGGGGTGCGGGTGGCGGTGGTGGTCACCGACACCATGGGCCGGGCGTGGCGCAACGGCCAGATCGACGCCGCGATCGGCGCGGCCGGGCTGCCGGTGTTGCACGGGTACGCCGGGTCCCGCGACAGTCAGGGCAACGAACTGGTGGTGACGGAGGTGGCGGTCGCCGACGAGATCGCCGCGGCGGGCGATCTCGTGAAGGGCAAACTCGGCGGGGTACCGGTCGCGGTCGTGCGTGGTCTGGATCT
This sequence comes from Rhodococcus sp. A14, assembly GCF_011603105.1. Taxonomy (NCBI): domain Bacteria; kingdom Bacillati; phylum Actinomycetota; class Actinomycetes; order Mycobacteriales; family Nocardiaceae; genus Rhodococcus; species Rhodococcus sp. A14. The sequence continues at coordinate 30,951 of NZ_JAAOQS010000104.1, forward strand.
GGCCGACGACGGTTCGCGGGCACAGGATCTGATCCGGCGTGGCGCCGAGGACCTGTTCTGGCTCGGCACCGCCGAATCGGTCGAGCTGGGCCGGGCCGAGGCGTTGCTGCTGCGCCGCTCGGTCCGCCAGTTCTCGACCGACCCGGTCGATCCGGATGCGGTGCGGGCGTCGATCGCGGACGCCCTGACCGCGCCCGCACCGCACCACACCCGCCCGGTCCGGTTCGTGTGGGTCCGCACCCGCACCGTCCGAGACGCCCTGCTGACCCGGATGCGGGAGCAATGGCGCACCGACCTGACATCCGACGGGATGAGCGCGGACGCGGTGGC